>JAJZEN010000058.1 GCA_021828545.1 Actinomycetes bacterium | reverse complement strand
GCGGCTGACGCCTATGACGCTATCTTGGGCTACTCGGTGATGAACGATGGTTCGGCGCGCGAGTGGCAGCGCGCGGCCACGCAGTGGACACCGGGCAAGAACTTCGAAGGGACGATGCCGATCGGTCCCGAGCTGGTGACCAATGACGAGGTCAACGTGACCGACCTCGCGATCAGTTCCATTCTCAACGGTACCGTGATGCAAGACGCACGTACGTCGCAGATGATCGTCAGCGTGTCGCGCGCCGTCGAGTACTTCTCTTCATTTACTACTTTGCGTCCCGGTGACGTGATCGCGAGCGGGACGCCGGGGGGCGTCGGGTTCGCGCGCACGCCGCCGGTCTGGCTCACGCCGGGTGACGTGATCGAAGTGGTGATTGAGGGGATTGGCGCCATTTCGAACAAGGTGGTGGCTGAGGAAGGGGCTCCGGAAGATTGGCCGTGGATGCCGTTGAAAGCGGACACGACGACGTTCTGATTCTTTGGGGTACGCAGTAGCGAAGTTTCACAACAACTAGGGGGGGAACATATGAATGGATTGTCATCGACGTGGTCGGGTCACCCGGCCACGCGAATGCGCAGGAGAATCGTTTTACTAGGGGCCGTGATGGCTCTCGTGGCGGCGACCTTCGGCTTGCCCGGGACGGCCGCGCACGCGAGTGCGGTGTCGCACGGCTCGAAGGCCACGTTGGTCATACCTGTCGTTGCGCCATTCACGGGCGTCGACGCGGCGCTCGGACCCAAGTACGTGGCGGCGTGCCTCGCGGCGACTGAGGAAGCCAACAAGCTCGGCGGGATTCTCGGCCACCAAATCAGTTGCAAGACGGTGGACACCCGCGGTGACCCCGCGGACGCTGTCCCGGCCGTGGGTCAGATGTACGCGACCACGAGCAATATCGCCTTCGTCATTGGTTGCACCTCCGACGAGGCGTCGACGGTTGTGCCGATCTTTGGTTCGAACAAGACCGTCTCCTTCTGCATGACGGGTGAGTCGGAGTTCGACTCGGTCAAGTTCCCCTATTTCTTCCGACTCGTGCCACCCGACGCCGCGGACGCGGTCGCCATGGTCGCGATCGCCAAGAACAGGGGCTACAAGAAGATCGCGCTGGCCTTCGGCAATGACGCGGGTTCTCAGACCTTCGTTCAGCCCGCGCTCGACGCGGTCGCCAAGGTCAAGGGGATGAGTGTGGTCTCGAACCAGACCCTGGACATCTCGGCCACGACCTTCGAGACCGAGGCGCAGTCCATCGTCTCGGCGCACCCTCAGGCCATCTTGATGGAGGCCCTGGGGGCCGCGGGCGTGGCCCTTTTGAGTGAGGTGTACCAACTCAACGGTAACAAGATGATTCCGGTCATCGGTACCGCGGCCATGATCGACCCGACCTTCTACTCAGGGATGGTCAAGGCCGTGGGCGTGCAGACCTTCATCAACAGCTTCCAGGCGGACAACCAGGTATCCACCGCCGCGACGCCCGCCTACGGGCTCTTCAAGAAGTTGGTCCTCGCTCAGTCCGGCAAGGTCAAGGGTGTGGGTAACTTCTCGACGCTCCTCTCGGCGGTGGGAACGGTGCACCTGTACGACGGCATTAACTTGGCGTTCTTGGCGATGGCGATGTCGGGTTCGACGCAGGGTTCCGTCTACAAGGGGGACATCTTGAAGATCGCCGACGGAGTTCCCGGTGCAACGATTGTCACGTCGCTCCAGGCGGGTCTGAAGGACCTCAAAGCGGGCAAGAAGATCCGCTACGAGGGAGTGGGTGGCTTGTATAACTTCGACGCCTACCACACGTCGTTCGGGGCCTTCGAGGACACCAAGTACACCGCGACGGGAGGGACCGTGAACGCCGGGACACTTCCCGCCACTGAACTAAACAGCCTGTAACAATTGTGAGGGTCGTGGTCACGGCGCCGTTCGGCGGCCGTGACCACGACTCCTCGCGATGTCGCTACGACGGCACCATCGAGGAGTGGTCCTCGCGTCGGGGTCTGCCACGAGAGTCGTGGATCCATCACCCGCATCATCGATCTGTAAAGGAACATTGATTTCCCTTGAGTGTCTTCCTGTCATCATTAGGGTTCGGCCTGATAAGCGCCGCGGTCCTCGCGATCGCCACGGTCGGTTTCACAATGCAGTTCGCGGTGACGAACGTCTTGAATTTGGCCTACGGATCGATCATGATCAACAGTGCCTTCGTCTCGTACTACGTCAACGAACACGGCGTCTCCGCCTGGGTCGCGTTGATCGGTGGTGTCATCACTGGCGCCGTCGCGTCGTGGCTCCTCAACCGATTCATCTACACCCCGTTCCAACGCCGTAATCTCGCGCCCATCACGGTGGTGATCGTATCTTTGGGCATCGATTTGATCGGCACGTTCGGGCTCCAGGCCATCGTCGGGGGCGGGTATGTATCCTTTAATCAGAGCCAGGGCCACGAGTACCACTTCCTCGGTCTGATCCTGAGTGGACTCCAACTCATCATCTTCGGCATCTGTGCAGTGGTCCTGGTGGGCATCCACGGGCTGCTTAAGTACACCCGACTCGGCAAGGCCATGCGAGCGACGTCGGCGAATCGCAACTTGGCCCGTAACTCGGGCGTGAAGACCCAGTTCATCATCTCGACGACCTGGTTGATCTCGGGCGCCCTGTGCGGTCTCGCCGGTACGGTCTTCGCGATGAACGCCGGGGTTTTCGAAGCCACCAGCGCGCAACAGTACATCGTCTTGTTGCTCGCGGCGATGTTCCTCGGCGGACCCGGTGAACCCTACGGCGCCATGTTCGGCGCCATCACCATTGGCGTGGCCACTGAGGTCAGTGCCGCTTACGTCAACCCGCAGTACAAATTAGTCGTCGCGTTCGTCGTCCTCCTGGGAATGCTCACGTTCCGCCCCTTTGGTCTCTTTGGAAGCGAGAAGACAAACTAATGCCCAGCTACGGATTCTATTTCGCCATTATTTTGGTCTACGGGGCGGTCGACGCCATGGCGTGTCTGGGCCTCAACTTTGAGTTTGGTGTCGCGGGTATCTCGAATTTCGGCTTTATCATCTTTCAGGCCATGGGCGCCTATACCGCGGCGGTGCTGTCCATGCCTAACGCCGCTCATTCCAATGGGGGGTTTCAACAGTACGTCCTGGGCTGGCATCTCCCGTGGCCCCTTCCCTGGATCGGGGCGGCAATCGCTGGTGGGCTCCTCGCCCTGCCCTTTGTTTTCTTAGTGGGCAAACGACTTCGCGGCGACTTCGCGGCGGTGGGGCTACTGGTCTCGGCGGTGTTGTTGAACCTACTGGTCACTAACTACGTACCGTTGTTCAATGGCGCGGCCGGTATCTCTCTCGTTCCCGCCCCGTTCCAGAGCATCTGGAACACCCAGGGTCTGGGGTACCAGTTCTCGTACGGGGCGGTGGCGACCATCTTGACCATCGGGGTCTACTTCTTGGTTAAGCGATTGACGGAGTCGCCCTTTGGTCGCTCGCTACGCGCCATGCGCGACAACGATATCGTCGCTGACTCCTTAGGCAAGGACCTACGTGCGCAGCGCACGAGTGTCCTGATCCTGGGTGGGATGATCGCGGGGTTGAGTGGAGCGATCCTCGTCGGTTTCATCACCTTGTGGGCCCCGAGTGCGTGGGGCTACGCCGAGACGATCGTCTTGTTCGCGGCGATCATCATCGGGGGCGCGGGTAATCACAAGGGCGCGGTCCTCGGGGCGATCATCGTGCCACTGGGATTCGAAGAGATCACCCGGTATCTGCCCCCCGTAGGAAATCCTGAATTGGTGCCCGCACTCGAGTGGGTGGCCATTGGACTCTTGATCGTGCTCTTTCTGTGGTTTCGTCCCAACGGCATCTTGCCCGAGCGGCGTCGAATCTTGAGTCACGACAAGAACGATCCGGCGACTCTCGCCCCCCCAGAGACCGGGGACCTCGCCCGTGAGATGTCCGCCGCGGTGCCCGATGACCTGAGCGACGACCATTCCGACGCGCTTATCAAGATCGGCAACGTCGACCGGTTGAACTTCCGCGACTTGTTACGACTCGGTGAGCCGGTGAACGACCACCGAGTCATCTTGTCCACCAACGGCCTGACCAAGACCTTCAATGGTGTCACCGTGGTGTCGGACGTGACGATCTCCATCAACCAGGGTCGTCTCACCGGCATGATCGGACCTAACGGGGCGGGGAAATCGACCACGCTCGCGATGCTGGCGGGGACGTTGTCCCCTTCGTCGGGGCAGATCTTTTACGAGGGACGCGATATCACCTCGTTGCCCTCCAACAAGCGCGCCCTGGCGGGGATGGTGCGCACGTTCCAGCTGGCCAGTGAGTTCAAGAAACTCACCGTCTTGGAGAATCTGGTGAGCGCCATTCCCCACCAGTCGGGCGACAGTTTTTTCGGCGCCCTGCGCGGCAAGCGGTACTGGGGCGCGGAAGATCGGGCGAACATCGAACGCGCCAAGGACGTCCTCGACGGTTTTGGTCTGTTTCAGTACGCCGACGCGTACGCCGGTGGGTTGTCGGGGGGGCAACGTCGACTCGTCGAGATTATGCGCGCACTGCTCGCCGAACCTAAGGTCCTGCTCCTGGACGAACCCATGGCCGGGGTGCACCCGAATCTCGCGCACAAAATCGGTGACCAGTTGACTCGACTGTGTGATAGCGGTATGACGATAGTGATGGTGGAGCACGAACTTTCGCTGATGGACGCGTTCTGCGATCCGGTCATCGTTCTGGCGGAGGGCCGAGTGCTCGCCCAGGGCACCATGGCGGAACTCCGTCTCAAGGAAGAAGTGGTGGAGGCGTACCTTGTCGGTTGAACTCTCAAAGAAGGGGCAGGTGCTCTCGGCCACGGGTCTGTCGGCCGGCTACGACGGTCGCGCCATCGTAACCGGCATCTCGGTCGAGGCCACACCGGGCAAGGTGGTCTCCATCGTGGGACCCAACGGTTCGGGCAAGTCGACTCTCCTCAAGTCGATGGTGGGTGTGGTCAGAGTTCTCGAGGGATCGGTTGCCGTGGCCGGACAATCCATTACCAACATGGCGCCTGAGCAGGTGGCCAAGCTGGGAGTGGGCTACGTTCCCCAAATTGACGACGTGTTCCCACCGCTGTCGGTCAAAGAGAATCTCGAGATCGGTGGCTATTTGCTCAAGCGCAATGAGGTGCACGAACGCATCGAGGCGGTGCTGGAATTCTTTCCGAAACTGAAGGTCATGATGACGCGCAAGGCCGGAAAACTCTCCGGGGGCGAGAGAAAAATGTTGGCGATGGGCCGCGTCTTGATGTTGTCGCCGTCGGTGCTCGTCCTTGACGAACCCACGGCGAACCTCGCCCCCATCGTGGCGACGCAGTTGCTCGAGGAATACATCCGGGGATTCGCCGACTTCGGTTCGACCGTGCTGCTGGTGGAACAGCGGGCCAAGGCGGCGCTGAGGATCTCGGACTGGACGTACGTCCTCGGTGGTGGACGCGTCGTCCTCGAAGGGGCGCCACAGGAACTCTCCCAGAATCCGATCTTCGTCGAGTCCTTCCTCGGTGGCGGCGCGGGCGCACGTGCTCCGCGCCCGTGAGAGCTTCGCCGCGCGTAGAGGCACTCACGTAGACTTCGGGTCGTGACAACCTCTTCCGCTACCATCATTGTCTGCGACGGCGACGAAACCGGTCAAGAACTCCTCGACGAGTCCCTGCGCGCCATGACCCCCGATCTCCTCGGCGTCGACCTGGACTTCGTGCACTTCGACATGACACTGGAGAATCGACGACGTACGAACAACGACGTCGTGCGCGAGGCCGCCGTCGCCATGGTCGAAACGGGACTCGGACTCAAGGCCGCCACCGTGACGCCACCGGAGATTGGTGGGGTGGGATCGCCGAATCGCCTATTGCGTGAGGGCATTGGTGGATCGGTCATCGTGCGCACGGGACGTCGGATCCCCGGGGTCACGCCGCCGGTGGTGGGGACCAATCACCCGATCATCGTGGTGCGTATGGCGGTCGGTGACGCCTACGGCGCGGCGGAAGGCCGCGAGGGTGACGCGGGTCAGACGAGCGAGACCGCCTGGCGCACCGAACGGATCGAACGCTCGGTGTGCCGTAGCGTCGCCGAGTACGCCTTCGTCGCCGCCGAGGTCAGTGGCGGCCTCGTCTACGGAGGACCGAAGTGGACCGTTTCACCCACGTACGAGGGGATGTTGAAGGAGGAGATGGACGCCGCCGCTACGCGCCACCCGTCGGTGACCTATCGCCCGGCGTTGATTGACACGACCTACGCCGGATTGATGACCGAGATTCACGATCGCACCTTGGTGATTCCCGCCCTTAATCGTGATGGTGACTGCTTGAGCGACCTGGTGCTCGCGATGTTCGGTTCCATCGCCGGTGCCGAATCGGTGTTGATGTCGCTCGACGAGGACCTCCGACCGAAGGTGGCCATGGCCGAGGCACCCCACGGGACTGCGCCGTCGCTCCAGGGAAAGAACGTTGCCAATCCCATGGCGATGCTTCTCGCCGGCGCCGCCCTCCTCGATCAGGCGGGCGCACGACTGGGCGACGCGACATTTCGCACCGCGGGGACGCGACTGCGCAACGCCACCCTCGAGGGCGCGGCGGAGGGTTTTCGGACGTTCGACCTCGGGGGCGACTCCTCGACGAGCGGCGTCGTCGACGACGTCATCGCGCGATTGCGCGCGTCGAAGTAACGACGCCCCTACGCACTCAGCGCGAGTTTCACGGTCGTGACGGTGCCGATGATAATCACCAGCGCGCGCACCGCTTTGGGCGAGACCCGTCGGATCAATAGCGTTCCCAGCCACCCTCCGACCAACGCGCCGGCGAGGAGGACGAAGACGGCCTGCAACGCGAGGTGCCCTCGCACAATGAAGACGACGCCGGCGACCGTGTTGATGAGTAGTGACAACGCCACGCGCAAACCTTGCAGGACGTTGATGTCGTAGGGGAGGGTGAGCGCCATAACCGCCAGGAGAACGATCCCGAGTCCGGCGCCGAAGTAGCCCCCGTACGCCGACGAAATGAAGATTCCCACGAAGAGAGAGCGACGCCGCACGGCGTTGGGGTCGGTCGAGCGCTCCATCTTCGCGAGCATCTTCGTGACCCGTGGTGAAATGGCGAACAGGACCGTCGCCACTCCGATTAACCACGGCACGACCAAGGAGAACGTGTGGTTCGAACCCGTCAGGAGGAGCGCGGTTCCCGCGCCCGAACCCAGGACGCACGTGGGCACGAGTTCCTTAAAGAGCTGACGGTGCGTGACGAGTTCCTGGCGGAATCCGCGGATGCCGCCAAAGGTGCTCGGCAAGATTCCCACCGACGACGAGACGTTCGCGGTGAGCGAGGGAATTCCTAATGCTAAAAGAGTCGGAAAGCTGAGAAAAGTTCCACCTCCCGCGATGCCGTTGGAGATGCCCGCGGCGCAGCCCGCGACGAAGATGATCACGATCTTCCACGGCAGGGCAATGTTTGCGGCGAGCACGAGTGAATTCTACCCAGATACTGAGCGTGATTAGGGAAAATTAAGGAGGAATCTCCCGCGGAGGTCCCGAGCGCAATGGTCGTATTGGTCGGCGTGGACGCCCCGATGCGCGACGAGAGTGACGCGTCCTCGTCGCCGCCTCACAACGGCATTCCTCCGTCGTCGACGTGAAGAAAAATGCATCAAAATGATGCTTTACCGATGAGTGCCTCATTGGTGCACCGTCTCGCGGACGCTGACGCGACGGCGCGAGATTGTCAAGGAATCTTCGTCGTCGTCTTACCGGTTTCTTAGGGGCTGGCATTAGAAATGTCGGGTGCCGGTCGCTTCGGAATGTCATAGCAACTCGCGTCGTGACGTTGCGCGTCGCGGTTCGACACCCCAGTCAGGTCGCGGGCGATGAAGGCGGCGCGCTGGCTTCTCGCCGCGATGGTGACGGCGGTGGGCGTTGGCACCGCGATCGTCGCGACCTCGGGTGCCGCGACGAAGAACGGTCGCGGCGCGCCGACGTCATCGAGCGCGCGGGGAATCGTCACGTTGCGTCCTCTGGCGAGTCCGACTAATCTCGCCCCCTTCGTGACGCCGAATCTCTCGGGCGAGGGCGTCTACCGGCCGGCCGGCCGTACGGTGCAGGGTCACAGCGCGATCTTCACCACGACGTTGCGACCGCTCGACAACCCCGGGACGGTCGCCGGTGTCGCTTGGATCGATCCACGGCTCCTGAGAGCACGGCTCTATTCGGGGAGTCTGAGTCCGGGCGGGCTGTTTTGGAAGTACACCGCACCCATCTCGCCCAGCGCGGCCCAGACGTTAGTGGCCGCCTTCTCCGGCGGCTTCCTCTTAAAAGACTCCCACGGTGGTTACCTGAGCGAAGGGCATCTCGTCGCGCCACTCGTCAATGGTGCCGCGTCCCTGGTGATCTACCGAAATGGTTCAATGACCGTGGGTCAGTGGGGGCGCGACGTGTCGATGAATTCCAATGTCGTCGCGGTGCGTCAGAACCTGACGCTCTTGGTCGATCACGGCGCTCCGGTGCCGGGGCTGAATCCCTCCGACGTCGCGCGCTGGGGCTATTCGCTCTACAGCCGTATCGACACGCCGCGTTCGGCGTTGGGCGTCACCGCTAGTGGCGCTCTCGTCTACGTCGAGGGTGAGATGAACATTGTGGATCTCGCGCGGATACTCGTGCGCGCCGGTGCGATTCGGGCGATGGTGCTCGACATGAATCCGTTCTGGCCGGTCTTCGCGACCTATCAGCCCGCTACCCCCACCGCCATGGCGACACCGAGTAATGGCAAGGATCTCACGCCCACGATGATCCAGACGCCGGGGCGCTTCTTCGAGTCGGCGTACGCGCGCGACTTCGTGACGTTGTCGGCGCGATGACGTGCGACGTCGGTGCGCAGGGTCCGCTCCTAACCCTGCTTTATCAGGATAAACGAGGGCTGATTTCCGGGCGACGCGACGGCTGACACTTCGCCCGTCCTAACATCGGGGCGTGAAACTCAGCGTCGTCATCCTGCCGAGCGCGCGCTGGTCTGAGGCGCGCGACTATTGGGTCCGGGCCGAGCAGTGGGGACTGCACGCGGGGTACACCTACGACCACCTGTCGTGGCGATCGTTCCGCGACAAGGCGTGGTTCACGATGATTCCCACTCTCGTCGCCGCGGCGTGCGCGACCTCGACGATACGGTTGGGTCCCCTGGTGACCTCACCGAACTTTCGCCACCCGCTCCTCCTCGCCAAGGACCTCATCGCCCTGGATGACATTTCGACGGGGCGCGTGACCGTCGGCGTCGGCGCGGGCGGAACCGGTTACGACGCCCGCACCTTGGGTGCCGAGCCATGGTCGCCCCGCGAGCGCCACGAGCGGTTCGTCGAATTCACTCGAGTACTGGATCAATTGTTGCGTGAACCGAGTTCGAACATCGACGGGGCGTATTACCCGGTGGTGGATTCGCGACAATTGCCCGGGCCGCGACAAGCCCCGCGTCCGCCGCTCTATCTCAGCGCGCTCGGTCCCAAGTCATTGGCGCTGACCGCGGAGATCGCGGACGGATGGGTCAGTTTCGGCGACTCGCGCGGCGCGTCGGACTCCTCGACGTTCGCGGTCATTCGTGAACAGGTGGGTCGGCTGGAGGAGGAACTGGCGTCGCGCGACCGCGCCCCCGAGAGCGTCCAGCGAATGTTATTGAATTTCGAGGACG
>JAJZEN010000159.1 GCA_021828545.1 Actinomycetes bacterium | reverse complement strand
GAGGGCGAGGGCCGTAGCCTCGGGAGTGAGTCTCATCGCCCAAAGGTCATCGTTGACGCGTTCCAGCTCACTCGGGAGGGGCAGGCGCGGTGCGCGTAGTCCCGTGACCACACCCGCGAGTCGATCAGTAGTACTTTGCGCGGCGGCTCCGGCGGTCCAGCTCAGGGCGCGGCGACTTGCACCGAAGCAGTCCATCGCTCCGGCTGCCGCGAGGGCTTCGAGGTGAGGCTGTTGACATCCCGCACGACGCACCAGGTCCTCCGCGTCGTGCCACGGCGCACCCTCGGCGATGCGCGCCGCCAGATGCGCACCAATACTGCGCACACCGGCCAGACCCAAACGCACATCGGGGTGATGGGCGTCACCCTCCAATGTCGCTTCGGCGCCCGAGGTGTTGACGTCGGGACGACGCACCGTCACTCCGTGACGCTGGGCGTCGGCGACCAAACTCTGGGGCGACCAGAATCCCATGGGTTGCGCATTGAGCAACGCCGCCAGGAACGCGGCCGGGTAGTGCACCTTGATCCAGGCCGAGCAGTAGACGAGGTGAGCGAAGGACACCGAGTGTGACTCCGGGAAGCCGAAGTTCGCGAAAGCGGCTAGGGCGTCGAAGAGCTGATCCGCCGACGCACCGGTGATGCCGTTAGCGGCCATGCCCGCGTAAAAACGACTCTTGAGCTTGAGCATGCGCAGTTCCGAACGCTTAGCCGCCATCGCCTGACGCAGTTCGTCCGCCTCGGCCGGTGAGAAACCCGCGACGGCGACGGCCATCTCCATCAACTGCTCCTGGAAGAGCGGTACGCCCAGCGTCCGCGACAGAATCGGCTCGAGGCGCGGGTGAAGGTACGTAACGGGCTCGTCCCCACGCCGACGACGAATATAAGGGTTCACGGCGTTGCCCTGAATCGGTCCGGGACGGATCAACGCCACTTCGATCACCAGGTCGTAGAAGCACCGCGGCTGCACACGTGGCAGTGTCGCCATCTGCGCCCGCGACTCAACCTGAAAGACCCCCACGGTGTCGGCCTCGCACAACAGGTCGTAGACGACGTCTTCCTGCTCGAGTTCACCCAGATCGAGCGCCACCCCGTGGTAGGCGTTGACCTGATCGACCGCGCGATGAAGTGCGTCGAGCATGCCCAGCCCCAAGAGGTCGAACTTCACCAGTCCAATAGCCGCACAGTCATCCTTGTCCCACTGCAACACCGTGCGTCCGGGCATGCGACCCCACTCCACGGGGCAGACCTCGAGGACCGGTCGGTCGCACAGCACCATGCCGGCAGAGTGGATGCCGAGATGACGCGGGCGATTCAACATCTGACTCGCCATCGTCAGGAGTATCTCAGGGACGTCGGCGGAGAGTGCCGTCATGCTCGATCGGTCCACTCGGTCGCGCAGTTGATTGGCCGCTTCCTCGGAGTAGCCAAAGGCTCGCGCCACGTCGCGTAACGCCGAACGCGGTCGATAGGTGATGACCGCGGCTACTTGGGCGGCGTGGTGACGTCCGTAGCGTTGATAGACGTACTGGATGACCTCCTCGCGTCGACCTGATTCGATGTCGACGTCGATGTCGGGAGGTCCGTCACGCGCGGGTGAGAGGAAGCGCTCGAAGAAGAGGTGTAGTTTGACCGCGTCGGCGTTGGTGATACCCAGGGAGAAACACACCGCGGAATTGGCGGCCGATCCACGACCTTGACAGTAGATGTTCGAGCGCCGACAGAATTCGGTGATGTCCCACACCGTGAGGAAATATCCCGCGAAACCCAACGCACCGATCACGCCGAGTTCGTGATCGATCTGGCGCCACGCTCCGGGCACGCGCTCCGCCTCGCGTGAGCCGTATTTACGCGTCGCCCCCTCGTCGACCAACACGGTGAGATAGTCCTGCTCGCTCATCCCTTCTGGGGTCACGAACGCCGGTAGGTTCGGCGCGACGAGTCGCAGGTCGAACGACAACTCGGCGCAGAGTTCACCCGCTCGGTCCACGACGCCGGGCCAACGGGCGAAGCGGCGGCGTTGCTCGGCGTCGCCGCGCAGGTGCGCCATGGGAGATGCGGAAAGCCACCCCCGCATCAGTTCGAGTTCGCGTCGAGCGCGGATCGCCGCCACCACATTGGCTCGGGCGAAATCCTCGGGGCGCGCGTAGTGCACGTTGCCCGTCGCCACGAGATTCACGCCGTGACGCACGGACAGTTCGGCCAAGACGTCGTTACGCGCAACGTCCTCGAAGTGGCCATGGTCCCAGATCTCGACGGCGAGATTGTCGCGACCAAAATGCTCGATGAGACGAACCAGTTCGCGTTCGGCGGCGCGCGGACCCTCCTCAACGAGGGCTCGTGACAATGGCCCCTTACGGCACCCCGTCAAGATCAACCACTCGTTCGCGCAACGCGCCACGTGATCGAGACCGAACTGGGGCGCGCCCTTCTCCCCACGCGCCAAATGCGCTTCGCCGAGCATCGTCGATAGACGGCGATATCCCTCAGGCGAACGTGCCAGCACGACGAGATGATCCCCTTGGGGGTCGGGTACGCCGACGCGGTCGTCGCGCGCATCAATGGTCAACTCCGTCCCGAACACCGTCGACAGGCCCAGGGCGCGAGCCGCTTCGGCGAAGCGCACCACCCCGTACAACCCATGATGGTCGGTCAGGGCGAGTCCCGTGAGTCCGAGACGTACCGCTTCGGCAACGAGTTCCTCGGGGTCACTAGCACCATCCAAAAAGCTGAAGCCCGAGTGGGCGTGCAATTCACCGTAGAGTGCCATCAGTCGTACACTCCCACTAGCCACCAGCGTCCGGCCTCCGCACAGAGCAACATCGCCTCGCCGCTGTCGAGAAGAACCTGCACGTGCGCGCGACGTCGACCACTCGCCCACCACCGCTCCACGAGCGGCCACGGACCGGCGAACCACACGATCGTTCGAGGTGGACTGTGTACGAGAATCAGCGTCGTCGGTGTGGCGCTCAACGATCCCCGAGCACCCATGCGCACTGACGCACCCGTCGCGTCACGTACCTCAAGTACCACGGGATGGCGTAGCGATATCATTGGCGTGGGCCCCGCTAGTCGTCCGGGCCACGGCGCATCATCGAGAAGGTCGCGTGACGGCGAACCCCACGGAGCGAGCGATGAACGGTCTTCGGGGACTCGCCCCGCCGACAGGCGTGCCACCAGTACGCTCTCAAGACCGAGCCGGTGACGCACCCGATGTGCCGCGGCCTGCGCTCGGTCGTCACCGGCGCTGCGCTGACCGAAGAAACCCATTTGTTCGTTACGTACGACGTCTTCGCCGCGGGCACTACGCAGCCGCGCGGCCAGGCGAATGTCACGTTGCCCGGGCAATTCCGCCAATTCGCCCCGCGCCACTCGATGCAGCACTCGTACCGTCGCACTGAACCGTTCCGCGACGCGCGCACCATCTAGGTCGGCGAAGTCACCCACCGTGTAGAGACCTAGCCGACGACCCGTAGTAGTCAACTCCTTGTGACCCAACGCCGACAACGGCTGAGATCGGCGAAACACCGTCGTTTCCCCCACCGCCACCACCACCTCGTGACGAGCCGCCAACTCAGCACAGAAGAGACCTTCCGCCACCCCGAGACACACCCCAAGATCAAGGAGATCACGCACGCTCTGGCGCACTGCGGCGAGGACCGCTTCGTCACCACCGAAGAACCGACTCGGTCCGCGTAGCGGCAGCGTGCACAGTCCAAGTCGAATGGGTTCGACGAAAGGACACAGTTCCCCCACGACCTCCAGGACGCGCAGGTAGTCCCGCAGGGTCGAGCCATCGGACCGCTCCTGACTCAGCGGCTCCGCCCAGAGCGCGAGAAGTCGCTCCACTTATCTCGCCACCGCCCGGCCACGGGTGTCGGGCACGATGACGACATGTTCCCCGCGATGCGCCGCCTCACCGCGTCCTCCGACACGCAACGTCACGTAGCGCGCATCAAGGCGCGACGACATAATCCAACGTGAACTGGTGAGATGAAACGAGAGATCCACGGGCAGCGGCCACGGAGCACTGGGCTCGGTCAGAGCGATCAGTATCGTCCCGCGCTCACGTACCCGATTCATCAACTTACGCGCTGCCCCGTACGCCGCTCGAGAGGGTGGTCGCACGATTAAGAGATCGACACCGTCAAGTAAGTCCGCCGCCGCCTCGGCCCACGCGCTACGCGGTCGAGGGACAAATAGGACGCGACGTAGGTCAACACCGAGATCCGACATCGCCACCACACCGGGGTCGTCCACTCCCACCACCGCCGACCAGTGACCCTGAGAACTCGCGTCACTGAGCAAGCTAAGGGCCACACTGAGACCGCCGAGTCCCGGCTGAGCGTGGACTAAAACGGTCGTCCCGCGGCGGAGCCCTCGGCCCGGCGCGAGGGAGGCCCAGGGCTCCGCAAGAGTGATGGTACGGGATTTTGCGAGAGCGACAGGGCGTAGAGTCGCCACAAGATCGTCGGAGAGACGAGGACGAGAAGATGAAAAAGCGAACATATGTTCGTAAGAGTAGCCACTCCTCGCCACAGACGCCAATGGCCGTAGGATGACCAGGAAAAGGAGTCCCCGTGTGCGGTCGTATCGCCCTCTTCAGCCCTCCCATCCGTTTTGCGCGACTCCTTGACGCCACCCTGGCGGCGGAACTGGAGGAGAATATTGAGCCCAGTTGGAACGTGGGGCCCCAGCGACGACTCTTCGGCGTCTACGAGCACGCAGGTGAACGCATCCTCGATTCCTACGGTTGGGGACTATTACCGAGCTGGGCCAAAGATCCTTCGATCTCGAATCGGCTCTTCAACGCCCGTGGCGAAACCGTCGCCGAAAAGCCATCATTCCGTACCGCCTTCAAAAAACGCCCGTGCATTATCCCCGTCGATGGTTTCTACGAATGGGATCATCGCTCGGGCCACGAAAAACAGCCTCACTTCTTCACGCGGCGCGACGACGAGCCACTATTCCTTGCGGGACTCTACGAACTCTGGCACGACCCCACGACACCCGAGGACGCACCGTCACGACAAACCTGCACGGTCGTCACCACGACACCCAACGAAGATATGGACGAAATCCACGATCGCATGCCCGTGGTAATCGAGTCCAACAACGTCGCGGGGTGGCTCGACGCCAGCGAACACGGCCCCGAAGAACGACTAGCACTAATACGTCCGGCCCCCAAAGGGACCCTCAGCCACTACGGCGTGAACCCCGCCGTAGGGTCGGTCCGTAACGAAGGGCCCGAGTTGATCGAGCCAGCCGAGCCCCGGTCTCTCTTCTAGCGTGCGCCCAACGGAACGCGATTTTGATTAACCGCAAAATTAAGGTACTGCGACGGTAGAGGCACCACGTCGAAGGTTATGTGATACCCGCCGTTCACCACGGTACCTGTGTAGTTGTAGACCGGCAATTCCATCCAGACGCCGCCACTCATTTCATATGATGAAAATTTCATCGATACCGATGTCAGATTGACGACGTTCTGCGCAATCACCGCTGTCGTAGCACCCGTAGCACCCGTAGCACCCGTAGCACCCGTAGCACCGGTCACACTCGTGGTAGTCGTCGTTCCAGTCGCACTTGTTAGTGTCGTCGTTAAGTTGACGGTTTTTGGAGTGCGCTGTACGTGAGACGTCTGACCAGTCGCCGTCGAGGACGAACTTCCCACTGAGTTGGCGGTCAAAGGAGCGTAACCGACCCAGCCCGAGTAACGGTAGAACTTCTGTGCGTTGATTTGCTCAACCCCCGCCGCCTCAGAAATGATTGGATATGTAGTTGCAGTACCAAGCGAAAATGTTTCGCCCGTGGCATTGCGTAACGCCCCACTACTAGAAAAGGTAAACGAATCCGTCAAATCCGAGGGATAGCCATCGATGAGTAGTCCGACATCAATCGTGGTCTGACCCGTACCGACGTTCTGAGTTGCGACCCCAGGCGTATATTGACCGAGCGCGTGGACGTAGTCAAGCGCCCGCGCTGACAGCGTCGCGGGCGACCCAGTAACTCCGCTCGCTCCCGATTCACCGCTCGCGCCACTGGTACTCGGCGCAACGATACCGGATGCGCCGGGGGCACCCGCGACGCCTTTCGGAGTGGCATAGATATTCCACGTGTCGACGCCACCACTTCTAATAATGCTCCCGGAGTAGTCGGCGCCGCTCAGCGTCAGGGATCCATTACCGGAATTCCCGCTCGCGGTCGTTGTCGCAATGGTTGCACCAAGTGCCCGCGCGATGGTCTCCAGGGTCGACCGCACATCCGTCGGCGCGCTGATGTCGTACGTCGGCGCTGTTCCAACGCTGGTGGAGAAGGAGCCTGCGCCCGTAAAGGTGTAGTTACGCATCACCGGCAAAAGTGGTCCGGCGATATCTTGACCCAGGTACTTCGTCGCCCCAGGTGCGTGTGAGGATGCAGCGGCGTAGAAGCCCAGCACCGGCAACGCGGATCCCGCACCACCCAAGAGACTGACGCCCAACACCGTGAGCGCACTCGCGGCCGCAACCGATCCGGCCATGCGCACGCGAAACGCCTTCCATGCGGAATCGACGTGTCGAGGTTGGCGCATTGCCCTAGCCACCATCAATTCATAGCTAGCAGGCACGTACCCCTGCACGACGGGATTACTCTCAGCTAAGCGTTCGTCAATCGATTTCATCTTCTCTCCTCCGCTCAACCTATTCATGTCAGGGCAAGCAAGAAATTTCAATCAATCGAGACGCTGGCGAAATTCTGACGGAACCTCTCTTGCGCTCTCGACAAGCGCACCGCGGCGGCATTGGTGCTCAGGCCGAGAATCACTCCTATTTCCGCGGCACTCCTGCCGTCCCACGCGTGTAGGAGGATGACGTCGCGATCGTCCTCACTCAGAGACTCGAGTGCGTCGCGAACTCCCTCGTCGGCGATGACGTTGTCCTCCGCTGATGAATCGTGATGCGGGCGAGACACGTGTGATGTCACGTCCTGTCCCCGCCGAAACTTACGGTGCGCATTTCGCAAGACGTTGCGGGCCACACCAATGAGCCACGGCACTTCTGCTCCCGTCGGGATGTCGTCAAGTCGTCGCCACGCAATAATGAGCACCTCTTCGACGAGGTCGTCGACGTCAGAGGGGCTCAGAGGATAGATGCGCCGTCTGAGGTAGGCGCCGATGGCGGGCGTCGCCTCGTTAGCGACGATTCGGAACCGCCGCTCTCTCTGCGCTCTCATACCAATGTCCTGTCTCGACTCTCGACATTCTTACTGTCTTTTCATCGGCCAGGAGTGTCAGTGGGACGAGGGCGTCACACCACCGTTGGGAAAGCCGAAAACCCCGAGTGACCAGTGAGTCGAAACTCACCCGCCCCTCGGGGTCTCCGAGGCACATCGTTCGTCGCCCCGTGTCGGACGGGCCACCGAATGACGGCAGGCACTCCACACCATTCACCGTGACGCCAAGCGGACCGAACTCCGCTTGCCGCTGGAGTGATCCGTTCCTCTTGCGAGGCCCCTCTCACTTCCGCCCCCCTCCCCTTTCGGATCGGACTGCGTCGGCAGGTACTGCGTGGACTACGAGAGATACATTTCCAGACTTTGTGAACCAGTGGCGACCCCAAGGACGAAATAAAGAGGTTATGCCCAGGTATCGGTCAGTTTTGCACTGTCTTTCTCGCTTCAGCCGGAGATATGCACCAGAAAGCACCAGGTTTTGCACATCATCCAATGATGTAATTTCATTGATGGAGTCAGATTTATGCACTAGGGAGGATCTAGTTCGTCGTGTCAAGGCCCCTGAGACAACACGATTGGGACGCATCGCGACCTGGGGGATTGCGCCGTCCAACGCCATCGTGCTGATTTTACTTGGTGACCTTTGGCTCTATCTGGCGACCGCGCACGACGCCCAGACTGAGTCCATGACTACGACAATTCACGGTGCCGGAGTGGCCTCGCTCCACTCGGGCGAGCACCGTCGCGCCATCTTGCAGCGCCGCTTCAATGATCGACCTCTTCTGGTCTTTTGGGAACTAACCAAGGCGTGCGACCTGGCGTGTCGCCACTGCCGGGCGGACGCACAACGCAACGCAAGTCTCGGCGAACTGACGACCGCCGAGGGGTACCAGATGATCGATGAATTGTCACAATTCGCTAGCCCGCGGCCGATTCTTATTTTGACCGGTGGAGACTGCCTCAAGCGCCCCGACCTGCTCGAGCTGATTGACTACGCCAAACGGGCCTCCCTGCCCGTCGCACTCGCACCTTCGGTGACGCCCCTGCTCACCCCCGACACGATGCGTGAGTGGCGCGATCACGGCGTTACGACCGTGTCCATATCCCTTGACGGTAAGGACGAACAAACTCACGACGGGGTGCGCGGTGTCTCGGGACACTTCTCCGCCACGATGACCACACTGAGCGCCCTCAAGGACGCCGGTTTCACCGTACAGATCAACACCACGATCATGGCAGGCAACGTGGAGCAATTGGCTGACATTGCGGCAATTCTCGTAGCTCAGAACATCGACATTTGGGAGGTCTTCTTCCTCGTCGCCACCGGTCGTGGCACTGAGGTCGGCGCGACGACCCCCCAGCAGAATGAAGACGTGTGTCACTTTCTCGTGGACGCTTCGCGCTACGGAGTAACGGTGCGCTCGGTCGAGGGACCATTCCTGCGTCGGGTGACTCAGCAGCGCCACGAGGGAGTTACGGGCCCGCGGACCGGTCAACTCTACGAGCGCTTACGACAACGACTTCTTTACGTCTTAGGCGACCCCACTCACGAACCCTGTGTACCTAGTGCCGCCGCTCGCGACGGCAACGGGATTGTCTTCGTGAGCGCCACGGGAGACGTCTACCCATCGGGATTCCTACCCCACGCCCTCGGAAATGTCCGCGAGTCGTCGCTCATCGCTCTTTATCGCAACGCGCCGTTGATGGTCTCGATCCGCGATGCTGACTTCCACGGGACTTGCGGTCGATGTTCATTCAAGCGACTTTGCGGAGGTTCACGATCTCGCGCGTTTGCCACCACCGGCGATGCGTTGGGTTCGGACCCCGCGTGCGTCATGGTGAGGACACCCGTGCCGTCTCGCACGCAATAGGACTGTGACCTCGGGTCGCACAATACGAACCAGCACTTCTTGCGCACACCCCCCAGGGACTCAACAAATACGTGACCGTCGTGATTTCCGCCACAACGACCGAGAGAGCCTTTCGGGTCCGTGGTCAAAATTCGATTGTCAACGACCGGTGACGCCGTCAATGGTTTGACGAATAATGTCGGCGTGGCCGTCGTGGCGAGCCCACTCCTCAATGAGGTGGACGTAGATGGAGGCGAGCGAGACCTCTCGCCCGCGCACTTCGACGCAATGGTCAAGCGAGAGATCCTTGACGGCGTCGTCGCACTTAGCCCACTCGGCGGAAAGGTCGGTGATCGCCTGGGGAGCGCTGGTCGGGTCGAGATCGTCGAAGTCTTCGTCGGCGATCGTAAAGAGTGGAGCGACGTCTTCGCCAGCCGCACGAATTCGTAACCAAGTTCTTTCGACTTTCGTCATATGCCGGACCAAGCCCAGCAGCGAGAGCGACGATGGTGGCACGGGTCGTAGGGCTAACTGCTCGACATCCAGTCCGGCGCAAATTCGAAGCAAAGTGAGGCGGTGATGGTTGAGGTAACCCTGGAGAATGGGGCGGATCTCACCCGTGTCAGGGGCGGGTCCGTCGACGGGCGGTTCAGGAGAGGTCCAGGTCATGCTCTAACACTAACTAGGCAAGGCTGAATCAACCCCTGACACCCTGGGAACAAGTCCACACCCGTGTGAACTCTGTGTGTCTGAAGAGGCCCTCACGAGGCACCCCACAGACTCGGTGGGCGCATTTCTGCCGAGGCCATGCGGTCACAGCCGACGCAATTCTCACATCCTCGTTCGTCGGTGGAGATGAGGAGACGTCACCTTCACGCTAAACGTCCTTATATTCGCAAGCCTCGACAGTTCGATGACCCAAGTCGGTTACGCCGTTGCAACCGAGTGATCTCTAGTGAGTCCACTCATGCTGCACTCCTCG
>JAJZEN010000019.1 GCA_021828545.1 Actinomycetes bacterium | reverse complement strand
CCCCAAGAGTACGGCGGTTCGGGAGCCGGAATCTTGGGTCTCACGCTCGCCATTGAAGAGGTGACCAAGTATTCCAATGTGCTGGGACTGATGCTCCTCCTCACTCGACTGCCGACCGGTCCGCTCTTGATCGCCGGGACCGAGGAGCAAAAGCGTCGCTACCTACCCGACATCGCGGCGGGAAGGAGTCGAGCGTCTTTTTGCCTCTCCGAGCCGGGGGCGGGTTCGGACGTCGCGGGCATGACCACTCGTGTGGTGCCCGACCCCGACGTCGAGGGCGGGTTCATTCTCAATGGTGCCAAGTGCTGGATTTCGGGGGCCATGCAGGCGGACTGGTTCGTGGTCTTCGCCAAGATCGGTGATCCGGCGTCACGTGACCGCCGGGATATTGGCTGTTTCATCGTCGACTCATCGCGAGTGGGCGTGACGCGCCCGCGGGTCGACCGAAAGATGGGCGTCAAAGGGATCGACACCGCCGACGTCGTCTTTGAGAACGTGAAGATCGCCCCGGAGGAAGTGATCGGTGGGAGTTTTCGCCTCATCATGCAGTCGCTCAACGCCATGCGCCCGATCGTCGCCGCCCGAGGGATCGGCCTCGCCGAAGGGGCGCTCATGTACGCCGTTGACTACGTGAAGAACCGATCCGCGTTCGGCCAGACCATCGGTGATTTCCAAGGGATTCAGTGGGAGATCGCCAAGTGCGCGACCGAGATCGAGGCCGCGCGTCTGCTCACGTATCGTGCGGCGTGCCTGGCCGACCAGGGCAAGTTCACCAAAGAATTTGTGCCACAACTCTCGATGGCGAAGTACGTCGCCAGTGAAGTCGCCGTCAAGGCGTCGGGACTGGCGGTGCAACTCCTAGGTGCGGCGGGGTACATGGAGGATCACCCTACCGAGATGTTCTATCGCGACGCCCGTCAACTCACCATCGTCGAGGGGACGTCACAAGTACAACTCGGACTGATCGGACGCGGGGTGCTCGCGCGCGACCTGTGGTGGGAGTAGCGGTCGCGTCGCTACCAGTTCCCCACGCGACGCACCTTGAGCGTAAAGGGGTCCTGAGAGTTGGCGCGGGGCAGGGTGTCCTTGGCCCACCCGACGAAGACCGCGTCCTTCTTGCCGTTCGACAATTTGATCACGTTGGTGTTACGAAAGAGTTCGCCCTGAATCTCGGGGAATTTGAAGCCAGCGGGGAGGGGTCCCGTGCTCGATCCCTGGGATTTCGACACGATGGACGTAAGCTCGGCCAAGGACATCGCCCCGGGAGGGTCGTACCTCCCGTCGACCAGTGACGAGAGGGGCGCCTCGACGACCGAATACGTCGGCGCGGACGCGACAATCGCCGACGTGGCCCAGGGTGAGAACTTCCCTACCAGGTTGCAGCCGCGCGCGACGTCGGAGAAGAATCCTTGCGAGACGTCGTAGGTGTTCTCTGCGTACAGCACGAGGGCGGCGCGCGGACCGACCGCCTGGTGGTTGGCGAGGACCGTGAGTCCACGACCGACCGTGGGCGAGCGAGTCGATAGTTTGAGATCAGTCGCCACGTGTCGCCACACGAAGTTTCCACTGACCCTTAACGCCGAGGTAATCAGGTGGTGAAACGAGTGGTCCGGCCCAACGGACAGACGAGGATCACGAATGGCGAACCCCTGGGGGTTCTTGTAGACCTTCTCGCTCGCGAGGTCGATCACGTTCAGTCGCGTCGACCAGAGGTTCGCGTACGTCTGACCACCAGACTTCGCCTGGGCGGGGGTACATTCGCGCAAGGCGGCGGGCAACGTGAGCGAGATGAGCTTGGCCGAGACCCCGAGCGCTGGCGCGCGGCCCCCCGGCGTCGCCATCGCGGGGGTCGCCCACCCTACGAGGAGCGCGACCAGGGTCGCCACGCCTGCATTTCGCGACCTCGTCATCCCGAGTACCTTAGGTCACGAGCCGGGGTGCGCACGGCGTTCTCGTCGCCCGTCACGAACCACCGTGGGGAGAGCGCGCACCGACGAGGTCCTCAGATATTGACCACCGGGCACGTCAACGTGCGCGTGATTCCCGGGACCTTTTGGATAGCGCCCACGATGAATTTACCCAGGTCGTCCACGCTGTCGGCGCCACAGCGCACGATGACGTCGTAGGGTCCGGTCACCTCGAAGGCTTCGACGACCCCGGGCACGGCGCGCGTGGCGAGCACCACCGCCTCGCTCGAACCGATTTCGGATTGAATCAAGATGTACGCCTGTACCGACATGGGGGAACCTTTCACTTCGTCTCCCCCTATCTTGCCGTGTCGCGACCGCGCGCGCTACTCTTCTCGAAAACGCTTGCCGATATGCCACTGGTGACAGTGGTCGCAGCGGTAACTCGAAAGATCGACGCCGTTGAGCGTCCACACCAATTGGGCCGCGCTCTGGGCCTCCGCCTGGGTGCGGTAACTCTTCTTCGCGCCCCCCTCCTTGGTGAAGTGCCCGGCCACGCTCCCGAGGGGACGCGTCGTCATGGCCGGGCGACGGCGGCGTTGTTTCATCGTCGCCCAACCTACCTGGCCGGTAAAGTTGTTGGGGTGAGCACCCAACTCGACCAAGAACTCCACGTCTCCTCCACGACCCAGACCGATGATGGCGAGCACGAACGATTCACCCACATCGTTCTCGAGGGGTACACCCCGAAGAAGGGTGACTTCGTGCCCCTGGGAAATTCTGTCGTGGAGGGCATCATCAACGCGAGTGCGGTGACGGCCCTGTGCGGCAAGGTCTGGGTGCCCGGTCGCGATCCCCAGAAGTATCCCATTTGTCCCACGTGCCGCGAGATCGCCGAGGGTATGGGCTGGTCGCTGCCGGCCGGGTGACGCTCCGACCGACCATGCGGCCCCTTAGAATGATGACATGGCAACTATCCTATTTCTCAATGGTTCCTTGCGTCGTGACTCGCTCAATGGCCGCCTTTCTCGGGTGGCGGCGCGTGAACTACCGGAGGGTTACCACGCGGAGTTCTTCGACGTCGGTACGCTGCCCTTCTACAACGCGGACCTCGAAGGTGAGACGGTCCCCGACGTCGCCCAGCGCTTTCGCGACGCGGTGCGCAGCGCGGACGGGGTCTTCGTCACGACGCCGGAGTACAACTACGCCCTGCCGGGCGTCGTGAAGAACGCCGTGGACTGGGCCAGCCGTCCGATGTTGCCGCGCAACTCGATCGTCGGCACCCCGATGAACGTGGCGGTGGCCACGGTCTCGGCGACCAACGGGATACGTTCTCTCACTGATCTCAAGAGGATCTGGGCCAATTGTGGCGGGGTGACGGTCAACAGTTTCGACTTCGTCCTGCAGAACGCGCCGGGGAAGTTCATTGAGCAAGGGGGCGTGGAGACCCTCGAGCCGGTCTCGCTCACGACATTACGATTCGCGCTCGAGAACCTGGAGCGACTGATCGAGCACAAGGCCGGCCAGGTGATCGAGGCCAATTGGGACGCGTACACCGCGAGCCTTCCGTAGGTGGCGCGCGCCCTCGTACTGCGCCATCACGACGAGGATCACCCCGGACTGGTGGGCGACGCCTTCGTCGAGCGGGGCTACGAACTCGACGTCGTCATGATGAATGAGCAGGCGGCCACTCCGTCGCTCGAGGGCTACGACGCCCTCGTGATCCTGGGGTCCACCAACGCGGTCTACGACCCCGCCGTGCGCGCCGCTTGGTTCGGCCGCGAGCTCGACGTCATCGCTGACGCGACGCGACGCGACGTGCCCGTTCTGGGCATCTGCTTCGGGGCACAGGCGTTGTGCCTCTACCACGGCGGCAGCGTGCAACCCTCCCGGGAACCCGAGATTGGGTGGTACGAAATCGACACACAACCGGGTCGTGCTTTTGTCGAGGGCCCCTGGTTCGAGTTCCACTTCGATCGCTGCGTCCTGTCCCCTCACGCGACCCTCCTCGCGACGACCACTCGCGCGGTGCAGGCGTTTCGCGTGGGCCGACACCTGGGCGTGCAGTTCCACCCGGAGATCGACGAGGCGCAACTTCGGGCCTGGTTGGACTCCGCGGCGCAGAGTGCGCGTGATTTCGGGCACGATATCGAGGAACTGCTCGAACAGACCGCGCGACTCACCCCGTCGGCTCGAGGACGTGTGGGCGCCCTCGTGGACCTGTTTCTCGAGGGTGCCGCCACGCCGGGCGAGTGAGTTTCCTCGCTTCGAGTGATGATTTCGGGTTCACTAGGCTGGCCGGGTGAGTTACCCCCTAGACGAGTTCGAGAGCGTCCGAATTGAGCGGCCGGCAGCGGGAGGGGGCGTGGGTCACCTCGTCGACGGACGAGTCGTCTTCGTGCGCTACGGCCTGCCGGGCGAACTCGTGCGAGTGCGTCTCAACGAGATGACCACCAAGTTCGCGCGGGGCGACGCGACGGAGATAATCGAAGCCAGCGCCCAACGGGTCACGCCGCGGTGTCCCTACGCGCACCCGGGGGGATGCGGCGGCTGCGACTTTCAACACGCGTCGCTCGAGGCGCAACTGTCCTGGAAGGGCGCGCTCGTCGCCGAACACCTTCGCCGTATCGCGGGGGAGGAGCGGACGGTCGAGGTGACGACGCTCGCGCTTACGCCACATGCTCGTACGCGTCTGCGCTGTGGTGTCGACGAGGAGGGGCGATTGGCGCTGCGTCGATATCGCTCGAGCGACTTGGTCGCAATTTCGTCGTGCGAGGTGGCCGACGAACGCTTCGCCGACGCTTTGGCGACGCCCTGGCACGGTGCCGACGAGGTCGAATTGCGCGCCATTGGCGACGGCGAGCCGTTCGCTCACGTGCGACGCGTGACCGATCGTGGCACCGTCTTCGAACTTTGTTCGCTCGGGGGTACACCACTCGATCCCTCAACTCATTCGAGGGTCGCGGTCGATGGGCACTACTACTCGGTGTCGCCGCGGTCGTTTTGGCAGTCGCACCGTGACGCACCCGCGGCGCTGCTGCGGGTGGTGCTCGAGTTCGCCGACGTCGCCGCGGGTGACCACGTGGTGGACCTCTACAGCGGGGTCGGTCTTTTTTCGATTCCCTTGGCCCGGCGCGTGGGCGCCGGGGGACAGGTCGTCGCGGTGGAGGCGTCACCCTACGCGGTGCGTGACGCACGCACCAACGGCGACGGACTGCGCCAACTGCGCGTGCGCGAGTGGTCGGTGACCCCACGCGCCATCAATGACGCGGTCGCGCCGGGCGACGTCGTGGTCCTCGACCCTCCGCGCGTCGGGCTGGGCAAGGGGGTCGCCGCGGCACTCCTGCGCCGGGCGCCGCGGCGCCTGGTCTACGTGAGTTGTGACGCCGCGACGTTCGCTCGCGACCTCGCCGCGCTGGCCAGTGGGGGCTACGTACTGCGTGACCTGCGAGTATTTGACCTATTTCCCAAGACCGAGCACGTCGAACTCGTCGGCGTCCTTGACTTCACGGCCTAGAGGGTACAAAGTGCAGGTGGGGACGGAATCGTTTCGAACCCGCTAAAGGGGAGTGACTATGTCGATCAAGTTGGATCACCATCACCGCATTACCGCCCAGAAATTGTTCGGACATCCCCTAAATCACAACATCCAATGGATTGACGTGTGTTCGCTCCTCGGCCGTTTCGGAGAAGTTCACGAGACGCACCGCGGCAATTGGGCCGTGACCGTGGAAGGTGAGACCTACTCGTTCGGCTCCACTCGGACCCGCGACTTGACCGAGGACCAGGTCATCAAGGTCCGCCACTTCCTCGAGACATGTGGTGTGAAGGCCGGCGTACTGGCCGCTTGACGCCACTACCGTGGGTGGCGTGAGCAGAGTCCCGCACGTTCTGCTCCCGCCATCAGAGTCAAAAGAACCCGGCGGTCGCCACTCGGCGGCGCCGGGTTGTTTTGACGCGGCACTCGCGGCGCCGCGCCGGCGCGTCGTTGACGCGTTGGCGCACCTCCTCGATCGCGGGTCGCTCGAAGAGATCAGCCGGGTACTCAAAGTTCGTGGACCGCTGCTCGAACGCGCCCTCGAGTCGACTCGGCGTCTCGTGGCGGGGACCGCTCCCACGTTGCCCGCGTGGCGGCGCTACCAGGGGGTGGTATGGACCCATCTGGATCCCACCACCTTGGACGATGAGGCTCGCCGTCGCATCCTGATTCCGTCAGGACTCTACGGGTTGTCGGGTGGCCTCGACGAGCTCGTTGACTACCGACTCACCATGAAGGTGGGGCTGGCGGGAGTCGGAAACATCGCAACGTACTGGCGACCCGCGGTGACACGGGTCCTCGAGGAATTGGGCGACGCGGCGATCGTGAGCTTGTTGCCCAAAGAACATACGGCGGTCATTTCCGAAACGCCTGAATTAGCGGAGAGATTGGTGACGGTTGCGTTCGTTCGCCACGGGGGTGCGGGGGCCGCGGGGCACGAGGCCAAAGCGGTCAAGGGAGTCGTCGCCCGACGCGTCCTCGAGGGTGGGGTCGACGCGATCGTGGGTTTTCGTTGGAGGGGTTGGCGGGGTCGAGTTCAACTCGGACGCTTTGAGATTCGCGGGCCGCGGGAGGCCTCGGCGGATCGTGGGTCGCACTTATTGGACCAGTAGTCCTTCGTCGTCGTGATTCCGACTTCAAACTTGACGCGCGAGGCAACCGGAAAAACCCGCCAGTGACGTCTCATGTGCACCAGTGTGCGACATCGTGGGCAATCGGTATGACACCGACGTGTCGAATATTCGCAGTAATGTCGCTCCAAGAATATGGCGAGAGAACGGCGGACCCCGGGTACTTCGTGGAGTGGCGCCCGGCAATGGCTCGAGTTACCCTCTCGCTGGTGGCGGACTTCACTCAGTGTCGCGATCGGTGGAGTACTTTTTTGGTGGCTCATAAAGACGTCGGGTGGTTTCACCCCGGCGGACGCCGGTTCCACGCTCTATAGCGCCACGATGATGGCCCACGCCAATTTTTCTTGCGCGTATCCTTCGTCGGAAGCGGGTTAAGTCCCAACGAGTGGTGTAAGAGTTCGTGGGCGTCGACGTTCGCCGTGCCAATCTCCTCGTCGTGAACTCTATGCCGCGGTGAGATCGATGGCAACCTCCTTGATGAGTGTGTCGTCGATCGCTGGTCTTGGATCCTCGAGTGATGGTTCGCTGTTGGCGGGTTGACTGAGTGATTCGATAGTCACGTAGCGCCTCGAGATGGCCCACTCATCGTTCTGCTCAGCCAACAACGCGCCGACGAGACGGATGACCGCTTGACGGTTGGGGAAGATTCCGACCACGTCGGTCGTGGCGGATCTCCTTGTTGAGGCGCTCCTGGGGATTGTTGGAGCGGATCTTCTTCCAGTGCTCGAAAGGGAAAGGCACTGAAGGCCAAGATGTCGTCGGCCGCGTCGAGCAGGTAGGTCGCCTGATCACAGAACCCCGCCTGGGTGAGTCGACTGGTGACCTCGCCCAGTTTCGCCCAGGTGCTCATCCGATCGGGCTGATCGAAGATGGATCGCACCAACGTGGCGATCATCGGCCAACTGGCCTTGGTGCACTTCGTCGCCAAGTTCGCCAGGTTTGCATCTTATGTAGATATCTACATAACACCCATTATGTTGACAACCCGATTATGTGGAGTTGGCGACGAATGCCTCCCATTCTCCCTCGTCAACTTGGTTAGGTCGCCAAATGCTCTTCACATAATCAGAGCGCTTCCAAGAAGGCCAGCAGTTTGTCCGCTGGCCGGTAGCGACCCGGCACGACTCCGACGGGCGTGGTGCGATCGAGTGCTCGTTCCTTGAGCGCGAGATCGGCGTGAATATAGACCTGGGTCGTCTCCACGGACTCGTGACCGAGCCAGAGTGCGATCACCGAACTGTCCACTCCCGCGTGTAAAAGTCGCATTGCCGCCGTGTGGCGCAGGACATGCGGTGTGATCCTTTTGGTCCCCAGCGACGGACACTGCAGCGCGGCACTGGCCGCGTGGCGAGCGACGAGGACACTCACCGCGTAACGAGTTAATGCCATGGCGCCGTGGGCGCTGGGGAAGAGCGGTTCGCTGAGTTCACCACCGACTTCTCGCATCAAGTTCTTTAGCGTTGACGCCGTTGCTTTGGTGAGCGGAGTGCTGCGCTCTTTTCGCCCCTTGCCCGTGCAGCGCACGTAGGGCTCGCTGGATAAGACCACGTCCTCGCACGTGAGTGAGACGAGTTCTGAGACTCGCAGTCCGCTCTGAATCGCCAGCAGGAGCAGTGCGTAATCGCGTCGCCCGATTGGCGTTGACCGGTCCGGCGCGCCCAGGAGTGCGTCGACTTCGTCGTCGCCCAGGAACGCCACGAGAGTTCGATCACAGCGTTTGGGGGGAACGGCGAGAACGCGTTCGATCAGGGCTGAGTGGTCGGGGTGACGAAGCGCCGCGTAGCGAAAGAGTGAATGAATGGCCGCCAGTCGCACATTGCGCGTTCGTGCACCGTTACCTCGTTCACTCTCGAGGTAGTGCAGAAACTTTCCGACGAGCGCCGCGTCGAGGTCCTCCAGTCGTAGTTTCGACGGCGCTCGACCCGTTTGTCCTTGGGCGAAAGCCAGCAGGAGACGAAAAGTGTCGCGGTAAGCGCTCACGGTGTTCGCGCTGACCCGACGCTGATTGATGAGCCGTTCGCTGAAGAAGGCTTCGAGGGTGGGTGCGAGCAACGTCACGGCGTCACCTCGTAGGCATTTTCGAGGCACGTCGCCGCTACCTGCAACAACGCCGGTGACCCGGACAAGTACCAGTACGTAGCCACGGGACTCACGTGGCCCATATAGGTTGAGAGCGAGGGTAGTCGCGACGTCACCTCGGTGCCCTCCTCGTACCATCTCGTGAGCGCGCTCACGGCGAAACTATGGCGCAGGTCGTGAATTCGCGCGCGCCCTTCAATGCCGCTGTCACGCACCAACTGATGAAAGATCCGTTGGAAGTTGCAGTAGAGAACCCGCGTGCCACTCGCCGACACGAAGAAGGCTGGACCGGGTGCTGGCGGCATTAACTCGTCGCGACGTCTCGCGAAGTCGCGTAACGCCGCGACGCTGGTCGAGTGCAGGGGAACTTCTCGGGTCTTGTTGAACTTCGCGTGGCGAATGGTGAGGAGGCCCGCCTCTAAGTCCACGCTGCAGCGATCGAGCGCGAGTGCTTCGCCCACGCGCAGTCCACTCGCCACGAGTAGTCCGATCAACGCCTCGGTCGAGGCCGCGCGCAGCGGCGAGGTGATGGTCCTCGCCGCCCTCATCAGGGCCACGATTTCGAGCGTTGAATATATATGGGGCGTCACGCGATGCGACTCGTCGGGTAAGAGACTGGCCGGAGGGACGCCGGTCGATGAGTCGAGCGCGTGCAGGTAGCGAGTAAATCCGCGCACCACACTGAGACGACTGGCCCCCCAGAGACGACTGCAGTTGAGTGGCAACGTCGCCCAGGTGAGAGCGAGTTCGACCGTGACGATTTCGACACCGCGCTCGTCGCAGTAGTCGACGAATTGACTCAGTAGACGACCCGCTCGTTCGAGCCGGTAGCCGAACGCGCGGCGTGTCACGAGGTAGTCCTCGAGAAGTTGGCGTAGTTCGCTCATGACGCACCGGGCCAGGGTTGGACCACGCCGAGCAGCGTGCGCCGGTCGACCTTGGCGTAGAGGGCGGTCGTGATGAGACTGTGGTGGCGCAGGATCTGGTCTATCTCACTCAGGTTCGAGCCCGCTGCCAACATATCGGAGGCGCAATGGTGACGCAGTCGGTGTGCACTAAATGGTGTGAGCCCAGCGCGTCGACACGCTCTGCGCACGACGCACGACACTCCCGAAGTGCTGAGGGCCACCCTGGGAGCGTGCACTCGCACAAAGACGTTGGCGTGCGTGCAGCTGCCTCGTCGTTCGAGCCAGTCACCGAGCGCTTCACCGACGTCAACGGGCAGCGGCAGAGTATCGAGGCGCGCACCTTTGCCCCTCACCACCTGTAGGGCGACGCATTCAATGACCAGCAACGCCCGCTGAAACGTCACTGACCGTGATGATGAGTTAGTGCACCGCTGGTGGTTGCGCTGTCGCTGGTGGTGATGACAGCCTGGGGTGTCCAAGAAAAGACAAGGACCCCCTCGCATAACTCTGGGCAGAGCACGAAGGGGT
>JAJZEN010000127.1 GCA_021828545.1 Actinomycetes bacterium | reverse complement strand
GATTTGTTATGGTTCGATGTGAGTGAGGTGAACTTGCTCCTTCAGGATTTGCCGCGAAGCGCCGGTTTCGACAGTGAGTTTCTGAGTTTCGTCTCAAGGGGGCGCGAGCCTCAGAGCACGACCGACACGCGCGAGAATGATCGATTGATCCCGCCTGAGGCGACTTGACCCATCAATGTGCACGAGGGATGCGTTTCGGGAATCGCTTATTTGGAGTTATTGTGAAGTACACCAAGCAACCTTTTGTTTAGTCACGGCGGCTGAAGAGAGGGGTGAGGTGCGACCAGTTCCTGTCGTTCTATTTGTGAATTGGTTCTCCTCGCGAGACGAAGTAAGCGAGGAAGCGCGCCATGGCCGTCGGGGATATCAAAGAGGGTGAAAGGGTACGAGCGTGGCTTGACACTTCGCGCTCCTTGGGTTGGTGCGTCAGTGCCTGGGGTCTAGCTACTTCCGTTTTCATCGCCCTCACCCTTATTTTGGGGGGACCTTCCCAAGCAGACGCCGCACAGTCAGCGTATTCCGCGTTCCTAATAGATCACGGAGACTGGTCTTGCGCATATCCGCCCGCCGCGTTCAGCCACTTGGCGAATGGCTTTTCGGTTACCACTGCGTCACCGCTGTATACATTAATCGCTGCGGCGGCCGGCAAACTAATGAACTTTGGTGCTTCATTCCCGTTTCCCGCTCACGCGATGTTGGGTGCGAAATGCTCTCATGCTTTTGAACTCGTGGCCAGCTGGACGCAAGAAAGTAACGCGCTTGCTTTAATGGTGCGCGTTGGTTTCATTGCGTGGTTGGTCTTGGCGTGGGGCGTCGTATTCTTCCTGCGCACATGCGGTCGAGGTCGCAGCGGCTGGGAAGGGACCCTACTCCTGGCTTTGGCGTCGTCGGCTCCCGTCTTCGCATGTCTCGAGTCTTTCTTTCACCCTGAGGATTTAATGGCTATGGGACTGATCCTGTTGGCTCTGGGAAATTTCTTGCGCCATCGTTTTTTCGTGGCTGGACTACTGCTGGGACTGGGCCTCCTCACGCAGTTGTTCACACTCCTGGCCATCGTTCCCCTCGCAGTCATCCTCACCAGGAAGGAGCGGTTTTCTTTCATGGTGGGCGTTGGCGTATCGCTGGTCATCGTTGCGGGCCCACTCGGTATTGTCACGCTGGGGCGAGTGTGGCGCGCCCTCGCTCTAGGTACATCGCGAGCCGGACTGAATCACGTGAAGAACTCCGGCGGCACCGTGGTCTTTGCCGCCGACTTTCACGGGCTAGCCCTCTTTTTGATATCGCGAGTGGCGCCCCTAGCGGCTTCGGCCCTCATCGCAGTGTTTGTGACACACCGTTGTGGCGGACTTGTGCGGGAGCCACTTCGCCTCGTGTCCTTGGTGGGTCTGTGCTTGGCGACGCGCCTCGTCTTTGAGGTAAATGCGTTCGGCTACTATTACATGGCGAGCGTTGTTTCGCTCCTACTGCTTGACGTGTTGCGCGGCCGGTACTCTGGGCAGACGTTTTCCCTCATATGGCTCATCACCCTCGCCTACAGCTCTCTTTCCGCACGTCGATTAAGCGATATCTCGCTATTTAGGTGACTCCCAGTTTTCGGTCTGATTGGCGGCGCGCAGTGAGAGTTCTTTGAGTTCGCTGACCAGTTGTCGCAATCGACGGGCGTCTTCCAACCACGGGGTGTAACGACTGACTTGATCCTGCGTGAGGTTGCGCGTGACGGTCTTGCCCTTCACGGCTCGTGTCCAGGTCTGATAGGGACCGTGCAGCTTGGGCGGTTCGTCGTGACACGAGCAGCCCGGATTTCCGCAGCGTGACCAGCGCTCGGTCACGCTGCCGGGCAGGACGAAACGAATCGTGGCGAGCTCGGCCATGATGCGCTGTCGCTCGGCCTCGAAGTTGTTGTCACTCTTTTTCACGTGTCCATCATCCACCTTGTCGTGGCTGTAAGCATATACACTTCATGCAACAGGAGCGGGGACGGGGAACGTGGCGCTAGTTGACGTGGAGCAGACCCAGTTCGACACCCAGCTGCTCGGGGCGATGCCCATCGTGAATCACTTCGTTGAACGCCTCAAACTCGACGAGGCACTGGAAACTGCGCTGCCCCACGACGACGCGCGGGTGCTGCTCGCGCCCGCGAGCGTGCTCGGCGTTGTCGTGCGCCACCTCGTCGTCGAGCACCGCCCGCTCTACGAGATCGCGGAGTGGGCGGCCAGCTACGCGCCCGAGCTCCTCGGCCTCAACGAGTCCGAAATCGTCGCCCTCAACGATGACCGCGTGGGGCGAACCCTCACGCGACTGTTCGACGCCGATCGGGCGAGCCTCTTGACGAGCGTGGTGCTCACCATGGTGCGCACGTTCGAGATTGATTGTCGCCAACTCCACAACGACTCGACCTCAATCACCGTGACCGGCTCACACTACGGGGGTGCGCGCAAGCGCGGCGAGAAGCCCGTCGCTGAAGTGACCTTCGGTCACTCCAAGGATCACCGTCCCGACCTTCGTCAACTCGTGTGGCTCCTCAGCGTCAGCGCCGATGGCGCGGTGCCGCTCCATTACCGGGTCGAGTCGGGCAACACCAGCGACGACACGACGCACGTGGCGACCTGGGACCAACTGCGCGAACTGGTCGGACGAGACGACTTCCTCTATATCGCCGACGGCAAACTCGCGAGCGAGAAGGCTCTTCGTCACATCGACGCGAACCGCGGGCGCTTCGTGACGGTGCTCGCGAACAACCGAAAGGAGGTCACCTGGTTTCGGCACTGGACCGAGGACCACGCACCGACGTGGGAGGAAGCCCGACGACAACGCGCTCGCCGGAGCAGTGACCCCGACGAGGTGTGGCGAACTTTCGAGTCCCCGCTGCCGTCAGGCGCTGGATATCGGGTGATCTGGGTGCACGCACACGCGAAGCAGGCCCGTGACGCCGCGACGCGCACAGCGAGGATCGCGGCCGGCCTGGCGGCGCTGGAGGCATTGTCGGTGAAGCTCTGCGCACCTCACTGCCGGCTGACGAACGTGGTCGCCGTCGAGAGTGCCGTCGAACGCGCCCTCGAGCACTCCAGTGCCGCTCGCTACTTCTCTACCCACGTCGAGGAGGTGCCCCAGGAGAGCTTCCGCCAAGCGAAGCGAGGTCGTCCCGGCCCCGCGACCCACTACGTGAAGCGTGTCACGAAGCGCTTCACGTTGTCCTTCAACGTTCGCTCTGACGTAGTGAGCGCCGAGGCGAAGAGTGACGGCACGTTCGCACTCCTCACGAACGATTCCGTTATGACGCCCGCCGAAGTTCTCAACGCCTACAAATACCAGCCGAACCTCGAGCGGCGCCACGCGCAGCTAAAGGGCCACCAACTCGTGGCCCCGGTGTTCTTAAAGGACCCGGTGCGCATCGAGGGTCTGCTCTGTTGTCACTTCTTCGCTCTCGTCATTCAGGCCTTGATCGAACGAGAGATTCGCGGAGCCATGAAGACGGCACATCAGGCCAGCATTCCGCTCTATCCCGAGCTTCGAGGGTGTGCTGCACCGAGCGCCCACCGGATGCTCGAGATCTTCGCTCACGTCGCGCGCCACGTTCTCCGTGACGCCGATGGCACCATCGTGAAGATCTACCAACCGACCCTCACGCCCCTGCAAATCCAGGTGCTGGAGCTCCTCGGAATACCAGTCTCCGTCTATGCCGTGACGAAATCAGCATCCTCATAATTCGCGAGATATTGCTCGACCAACGTGCGGAAAGAGAGATAATCGTCATAATGGGGACGTTTCAGTGTTCGTTGCGCTGGCTATTAGGCCGACAGGGTCACCTTTGAGAGGCGAGGCGAGGTATCGATAGGGCGACCCCGAACCTGTCCGAGTCGTAAGGCAAGGACCTGGCCGACAACCACTGCGGCAAGACTGCCCACCCAATTGGGCGTAGTCACCGGTAGGACGATCTGCGCATCGCACGCGGGCGCATCACGCGTTGCCCCACGTATAATCACTGTCGCCATACCCGATTCGCGACAACCGGTCAGCAAGTCACGTAACACCGGGTCACTGAGCTCGTCGGTCACCACGACCAACGCACAGCAACCGTCACCATCGGCGCCGATGGGTCCGTGCAGATAATCCGGTACTGCGTAAGCTTCGGCCCGCACGCCACTGACCTCACGGACCTTGAGCGCGATCTCGGCCGCCGCGGCGTAGCCGACTCCGCGACCCAGGATGGTCAGTCCCACCACGTTGAGTAAGTCGAGGGGTAGTTCCTCGCGCAGTGCCCAAGCCGCGGTGCGCTCGACGACGTCGGGGAGTTCCCGCAGACCCTCGAGGCGTTGTGACCCCAGGGCCTCCACCAATTGCGCCAACGCGTGCCACGTCGTGGACAACGTCTTGGTCGAGGCAATCGCGCGCTCGGGGCCAGCCAAGAGCTCGAGGACGTGATCACTCGCGAGGGCCAATGGTGATGATGTGTCATTGGTCACCGCGACGGTCGCGCGGCCCTGCGCGCGCGCGTGGCCGAGCACCTCGACGAGACCCGGCGAGCGACCTGATTGCGAGATTGCAAGCACCCCGGCGCCAGACAAATTAACTCCGCGCGCGCCCTCGAAGAGCGACGGCGCTGCTAGGGCCACGAGAACGCCAAGCTCCTGTCCCGCCAAGTACTGAAAGAACAGCGCAGCGTTGTCCGACGAGCCCCTCCCCGCGACCAACAGGTGCGTGACGTGGCGCCACGATTCCACAGCACGGCGCGCGGCGTCAGCGCCGAGTTCGGCGCGCGCGCGCAGAATCTTCCCTTGCGAACTTATCTCTTCTTCAAAGGTTGTCATCAATTAGCCTCACTGTGAGCGCCGTCGTGGCCACCACGCCCGTAGCGTAGTGGCCGACGCTCAACGCGCCGCGAGGAGCCGCGCCGCGCCGCGCAGCGTGCCTTCGTTGTCGTTGAAGGCCACCTGACAACCGATGCCGGCCACGTCCTGATTGCGCACGTAGCGGGCGTTACCTCCACCCACGTGGACGAGTTCGGCCGCGAATTCCTGGACGAAACCTGCGATCGCGTCCTCGAGCCGCAGGCGCCACATCGCCATGTCCGCCGCTCGCGACGGTTCACCAAAGACCTCATCGTAGGTGCCGACGTCACGGTACATCGCGGCGCCCACGTCACGAATTTTTTGCCATTTACCATCCACCACGAGGGAAATTCCCAGACCTGTCCCCAGCGTTATGACGAGTTCGCGGCCGTCGCCCTCGGCGTAACCGTACGCCGCGAGGGTTGCGTCGTTTACCACGCGCACGCGCGCGTGACAATGTTTCTGCAGTTCGCCCTGCACATCAAAACCCCTCCACGCGCGCTCAATTGCGGGATCGACTGGCGTCGTGATACCGCCCGCGCGCGAGAGATTCCCGGGTTCAACCACCCGACCCTCGACCATGTCTCCTGGGAAGCCGACGCCGGCTCGTGAGAGACCACTCTCGTTGATTACCCTCGCTACCACCTCGATGAGGATCAATGGCCAACACGGAAAGGGGGTATTAATTCGCTGAATCGCATCGAGGAGGTCCCCATCCTCTCCCACCGGGCAGAACTTTGTAAAAGTAGCCCCAATGTCGACGGCGAGAATGGGTCCGCGTAGGGTGGTCGGTGCATCGGCCATGGGCGAAGTGTAGTAAGTCGAGTTACACCGATACCATCAAGGGGCCCCTTTCCCACTTCTCGAGGAGATTCCGTGTCGCCCCAGTCCACCTCACCGGTCGCGGCGACACAGGTCGAACTCACCCCAATCGCACTTGGTAATCTCACCGGTGTCTTCATCATGGCGGGAGCCACGTCATCGCTATTCGGTCCGCTCCTCCTCACCTTCTCGCATCACTTCTCGGTATCCCTGGCCACATCGGGCGAGGCACTCAGCGTGTACTTTGTCGGAGCCCTCGTCGGCGTGCTACCCGGGTGGTGGGGCCTCAAACGCACCACCGGTCGACGGGTCCTCACCACGTCACTGCTGATCGTGGCCACGGGCACCCTATCGTCGGGCCTGGCTAACAATTGGTCCGTATTCCTTTCGAGTTTGTTCTTGCTCGGTCTGGGTTTCGGCTCCCTCGACATGACCCTCAACGTGTTACTTTCGCGTACCGCCCTCGAGGGACGGGCGCATCGACTCAGTTTCACCAACGCTGGCTACGGACTCGGCGCGGTGATCTGTCCACTCGTCATCCTTTTGGCGCGCCCGCAAAATTATCCCGGCATCTTCATCGGTCTCGCAACGTTGGCCCTCGTGCTGTGCACGTTCAATCGCGGCGTGTACGCGCCGCCCCTGCGCGTCGCGGGCCCGGGTCACGGCGGCGCGTCGCGGCCCCAACGCTGGTCCATTCTGGTCAGTTTCATCGGCGCCTACGTGTTCTACGTCGCTCTCGAGACCGCCGCGTCGGGGTGGATGTCCTCGCAACTCCAGCGCGGAGGATATTCCACCTCGCTCGGTAGCATCATCACCGCCGCCTTCTGGGTGGGAATGACCCTTGGCCGCAGCCTCGGTGGACCGCTGCACCGGCTATTCAATGACCGCCGACTGGTCCTGGGTGGTCTCACCGTGGCGATCCTGCTCGACTTGTCGGCGACGTCGAATCACGTCGCTCTCGTGTCCTACCCCGTCTTGGGATTCGTCCTCGCCTCGGTCTTCCCGATGGGACTCGTGTGGTACACGCGACTACTGCCCCACGACAGCGACGGCGTCATCATCATCTTGTTTGCGATGATGGCCGGGGGCGTGCTCGGCCCCGGCACAGTCAGCGTGCTCGTGTCGCACCTTGGCGTCCACGTCATTCCGTGGACCTTCGCGAGCTTCGCTCTCATCGACCTCGCTATTTTTACCAGCATCCTACGATTTCGTCCGGTCGAGGGGCACTAGCAACCTCTGAGCGAGCGCCCGCACGGGTTCGCTCAAAGGTTCTGCTCGAACTCGCGAAGGACCGCGTGACGATCCTCCTTCGTGGGCAACTCAAAATAGGGTGCCCCCTTCCACCAGTAATAGGCCATGGGGATTAGACCCAGTGCCATGGAGCCCAGTCCCACGATCTTGGTGGTGGTGTTGAGAGTGGGGATCACCTTGACGAAGACCACCACCATGAAAACTGCCCCCAAAAATGGCCACAGCCCCATGAAGATAAAGTTCTTCACTGATTTGAACAGTTGGCGTCGATAGAGCACCACCACCGAGAAGCCCGCGAGACCGTAGTAGATGCAGATCTGGATACCGATCGCCGAGTAGCCGTCCTGGAGGATGTTGTAGACCGACCCGATGTACTGGCTCCCCACGAAGAGGGCAAGTGAGATCACCGTCACGGCGATGGTCGCCACCAGGGGTGTGCGACGTTGCGGGTCGACGTGTCCCAAGGCGGCGGGCAGGGTCTTATCACGTCCCATCGAAAAAAGGGTCCGCGTGACTTGAATCAACGTGGTCTCGAGCGTGGCAATCGTCGACAGCAGAACGCCCACCACAATGAGTTTGCCGAACCACCCCGGTGCGACGAGTTGACCCAGGTGCGCCAAGATGTCCGCCGAGTAGGGGGAGTTCGTCCCCATCGCCTTGGCCGGAATCACCATGTTGGACCCGATGGTGAACACTTCGAAGAGGAGGAACACGACGATGGTGCCGAGTATCCCGCCCATTCCCGAGGTGGACGTGGGGGTTCTCGCGGGTGATTCACCCACGCCCGACTTTGTCTCTTCGTTCAAGTTCGCCGTCACGTCCCAACCCCAGTAGTAGAACGCCGCCAGGAGCGCCCCGGCGAAGAACGTGTTGGTGTGCCCACTGGAGAAGATGGACGGCGAGAACCAGTGCCACGAGAAGGGCGTGACGTGACTGTGAAAGATGGCCAGCGCGGCGAAGAGGAGTAGCAGAGCGATCTCCACGCACGACATGATGATCTGTACGGTCACGGTCACGGTCACCCCCGCGGCCACCGCGGCCACCATGAGCAAGAAGAACACCGCGCCGAGCACGGTGATTAACGTCTTGTTCGACGCCAACGATGGCCGAAAGATGTCCAGGACGTTCGAACCGGCAGGGAACGTCGCGATCACCATGAAGATGAGTGCCGAGACGATGAGGGCCCAGCCGGCCAGATACCCCAAGAACGGGTGCAGGGCGCGGCGCACCCACGAGTACGTCGCACCCGCGGTCGAGTCGGACTTGGATAGGTAGTTGAAGGCGAAGACAATCCCGAACATGAAGAACCCGCAGTACAGCAGTGACGCGGGGCCGCCCAGGCCCACTGCACCGAAGAGGAAGAGCGTCGTCGCCGAGATGGAGTACGCGGGTGCCGAACCAGCAATCCCCATGATCGCCGAGTCGAAGAGGCCCAGAACGCCCGCCTTGAGGGAATGCTCGTCCTTGCCCGACGTGTTCTCCGCGAGTGCGTTGGCCACGACTGCCTCCTTGTTATCAGTATCACCTTCAGTAGGGTGCATCAGAAATGTTCAACTCAACATAGCCGTCTCCCCGCGTCAAAATGGGAATAAGCGTCTCCGTGATGTGAAGTCACGTGGCGATCCTCGCGCGTGTGCGGTGGAGTAAATTCATGATCGGTCGGACCCCCTTACGCGAGTGGTTCCGCGAAAGGTCGTCGTGTCAGCATTCCAACGTTTTGACCTCGACGATTCGGGTCCCTCCCCCCGCGAGATCGCTCAACGCTGGCGCGACTTCCATCGCCGGGTGCGTCGTCACTCCACCACTCCCTTCGCGCGCGTCCTCGGGCCGCTCCTGGGCGACGACACGCGACGACGACGATGGGTCGAGCGACTGCGTCCCGCGGTGCCCCCGCCCGAGGTCCGTTCAGAGAACGCCACAACCTTTCCACTCAACTACGTACTCGTCCACCCTCGCATCCCGACTCGGTTCGACACCAGCGGCGTCGACTTCGTCATCCTCGACTCCGACGAGCCGGAAGAACTCCACGAGAAATTCCGTTCCGCGCTGGCGTCCGCCAAGGAGTGGATCCTCGTGGTTCGCGCGGGCGACGCGCACCTCGAGATCGCTCAGAACTTGTTGAGCGCCGCTCGGTCGGCGCGAGCGACAACGCCCGACGTCATCTACGCCGACGAGGTCGGCGACACCCCCGGGTTGCCCCTTCTCAAACCTCCCACGATCGGTCCCCACAGTTTGCTCAGTTACAACGTCGTCGGTCGTCCAGCTCTCGTGCGGCACGAGGCGGCTCGCGACGCCGGGGGGTTGCGCCCCGAGGCGCGACGCGCGGGCGAACACGACTTCTTCCTACGCCTGCTCGAGACCGGAGCGCGCTTCGCGCACGTCGCCACGGTGCTCCCCGGACGCTCGTCCACCGAGCGCCACCACCCCGCACTGGCCGAGGACACGCGACGGGTGGTGGCGGACGCGCTCTCGCGTCGGGGTGTCGAGTCGAGGGTGGAGGTCACCGCGCGCCCCTCGGTGGTCTCGTGGTCCCCCCTTCCTCATCCCTGGCCCCGCGTGGACATCGTCATCCCCACGCGCGACCGCGTCGATCTGTTGGACCAGTGCGTCACGTCGATCCTTGCGAGCACGTACCCGAACTTCGCCGTCACCATCTTGGACAATGATTCGGTAGATCCCGCGACCCTGGACTACCTCGCCACGACACCACATCGCGTGATCTCGTGCCCCGGTGCGTTCAACTACGCGGCCATCATCAATCGCGGGGTCGCCCACTGCACCGGTGATTTCGTGGTCACTCTCAACAACGACACGATGGTGCGCACCCGCGATTGGCTCGAACAGATGGTAGGGGTGGCGACGCTCGAGGACGTGAGCGTCGTGGGGGTCACGCTGATCGACCAGTCCGGACACCACGAGCACGACGGCATCGTGATCGCGCCCTATCCCCAGCACCTTCGTCGAGGAGTGAACTACCTCGTCGAAGACGACTACGTCCTCGCGCGACGCGACGTCGCCGCGGTGACCGGTGCGGTGCAGATGTTCTCGCGCGCGCTCTACGTCGAACTCGGGGGAATGGACGAGCGACTCAGCGTCGTGATGAACGACGTGGACCTGTGTCTGCGCAGCCAGTCCAAGGACCGTCACGTCGTGATGTTGCCCGACGTGGTGCTCTCACACTTCGCCGGATCCACCCGGGGTCGACTCGACCCCC
>JAJZEN010000136.1 GCA_021828545.1 Actinomycetes bacterium | reverse complement strand
GTAAGACGATGAACTCCCCTTCGTCGACGGTGAGATTGATGCCGTCGACCACCGTGTCGGTCCCAAAGGTTTTGACCAACCCCTGCATCTCAATGCGTGCCATCACTGCTCCTGCTCTCGGGCTCGTGACGAATCCGGGTGGGTGCGAATTGCGGTATTCGTCATCATGCTAGATAAATTCCGTAATCGCTTCGTGTCCAGAGAGTGAAGTCAAAATGAATCATCCTCGAAACTTGTGATTCGATCACCACCACGCCGCGCGCTAAATCTGCGGCCACCGCGGACCCCATCTCCTACGGTCATCGCTTCTCGCGTGGCGACCAATCATTAGTCATCGAGCGTTCGGCGAGACGGGCCCGAAACTCACTCCGTGACCGCCAGCGACGCGTCGTCAACGAAGGGCTCCGTGCGACGTCGAGGGATGACCACGAGTCGACACTGACCGCGACACTCGATTGACGAACTCACCGACCACTTGAGTGTGAGTACCGTGTGGAAGAACTGTAATAACGAGTCCGACGGGAAGTCGACTGTCCTCGTCGGTTGATCACAACCGAAGAGAACCTCCGGACGCTGAAAGTACGCCCCTGGAGCCACCCGGCCGGAGTGAAGGCGCGTCGAAGGATTAAAAAGTGGATATCCCCGCGAATATCCACTGGGTTGGCGATCAAAGAGCCGACGGTGACCATCACGTCTGGATGAGGCGTCACTACGAAGCGATGAACGCGCACGTCGGTTCCACCGACACCTCGGCGCGGGCTCTCGCGCCACGCTCGCGCGGCGCCACCAGGAGACTGATCATCGAATTAGGGACGAGCCGTCAGGGTTGGCGCGTCGTCGAACTCAGTAGTGGTCGTCGCCCGCCACCCGAACAATTGTCCAGAGGATTCGAGCCACTTCCTTGACAATGTTGCTCTCGCGCCACCGAATTGCCGCAATCCACTCACGTGGTCGCCACGTCGTTGGGTTCGATCGCCCATGAATGCGCCAGACCCGTTCAGATTGACTTCGAGCGATAGGGACCTCGATCACACCCTCGAGCACACCCTCGAGCACACGATGTCGGGACCAAAGGAGGCGGCGGGTACGCAACAACTCTTCGCACACCGATTCGAGCGGTGATGAGGCGATTTTATCCCGCGTGACGTCATCGTACTCAAATGGTCACTCGGAATTTACACTTTTCTCACGAAATCGATAGCTGAAACTTATGTTGGTCTCATGCCGCGGATAGGTGAGAATTACAAACCACTCTTAACCTCGAGCATTGATGCCCTGCTGGCTCGCCTTGCGACAGGGTAATCACCACATCATTGCTACCGACTGCACAAAGGAGAGATTCTTATGAAATCAGTTGTCAATTATCCGCGTCCCGCCAACACCTCGCGAGGGTGGTGGCGAACGGCCGGAGTGGCTGCGTCGGTAGCGGGAGCTCTCGTGCTTCTGTCCACCACCGGTACCGCTGCCTTCGCCACTTCGCTGACGTCTCTGTCAAAAAGTCCCAGGTCAAAGGGAGCTAAACCAGTGGCGATCACGCTGTGGGAATCACACAATGGCTTTCCCGCCGGCGACGCCATGACGACGCTGGCCAATCGATTTAACGCCACGCACAAGTCCATCAAATTGAGCATCGTCGTCACCAAGGCGTCGACGAAATTACTCGCGGCCATCCCCACCGGTACCACCCCGGCGCTGGCCGAGATCAGCCACTACGACGGCGTGTACGTGAAGCCCGGTGCGCTCCTCTCGTGGAACGGGTTCATGAAGGGCAGTCCCGTTGTCAATCAATCCAATTTCGTGCCCTCAGGGTGGACCAACGGCGAAGTGGGCGGCCAACACTACCGCCTCCAGGCCAGCCTTAAGGTTTCCCAAGTCCTCTACAACGAGACGATGTTCCGGAAAGCGGGCATCACCTCGGCGCCCACCACGTGGACGCAATTGGCCGCCGACGCCGCGCTCATCAAGGCGAAGCTTCCGGGAGTGATTCCCCTCGGGTGGAAAAACTCGTCCGCTCACGAGCTTCCCGCGTTCATGAGCAACGGCGGCACGCTCCTCAAGGGTAGTAACAGCGTGGGGACGGCGGTCAACTTCGACACGCCCGCGGGGGTCGCGTCGTTCTCGTATTTCCGATCGCTCTACGCCGCGAACGAACTGCAGATCCACCACGGCACCACGTTGCGCGAAGATTTTGGCGCCAGTAAAATGGCGATGATCGACGGAACCTCGGCGGGCTACACGAAGGCGTTAGCGGCGGTCGGCGGAAAATTCAAGGTAGGGGCCTTCGTGGAACCCGCGGGAACGACGGGACACGCCGCCAACATTGCTCAGGGCTTGGGTTTCGTTCTGCCCAAGGGGCACAGCCACGCGCAGGACGAGGCGGCGTGGACGTTCGTCCAGTGGTGGTTCGAGCCGGCGCAGCAGGACTATTGGGCTGAACAGACCGGCTTCGCGCCCGAGACACGTGCCGCGATCGCGGCGATGCCCAAGGCCTTCCTCGCCAACCACCCCGGCCTGGTGACGTCGATGCAAGCGGCCTTGTCTCCATACACTGTTCCTCGCCCGGTGAGCGACAGTTACAACGAAGTGCAGGCGGCCCTCGACACGGAGTGGTTCAATGCGGTGACCGGTAAGCAATCGGTGGCGGCCGCCCTGAAAACCCTGAATCAACAGGGTAATGGTTACATGAGCGGAGCCAGCGCGATTTGAGTCATCACTCCCGGCTCCTCATTGGTGCGAAACGCCCACGATGAGGAGCCGGGAGTTCGCCGTTCACGCGCGACGTGTTCTACGCCAATTGGTGTACGAAGTTAAGTTTCAAGTATCGCTTGGTGGTCAATGATAAGCGGCGGCGAGTGACCAATCGCTAGCGCATTTAGTCAATCCCGAGGAGGGGCGTATGAGTAACAATGACGAGAACTGTCGTGATCCACGTGACCACGGCTTGAGGATCGCGGTTCTGATAAAGCAGGTGCCCAGTATCGAGTCCTTGGTCCTCGAAGCCTCAGGTCGGCTCCGACGCAGTGACGTTCCCCTCGAGATGAATGCGTACTGTCGCCGCGCGGTGGCCAAGGGTGTCGAACTGGCGCGCGCCACGAACGGTCGATGTATGGTCGCGACGCTAGGACCGCCCTCGGCCGACGACGTCCTGCGCGAAGCCCTAGCGTGGGGCGCCGATTCGGGCGTGCTGCTCACTGACCCGTGCTTCGCCGGATCGGACACCCTCGCGACGGCGCGAGCACTCGCGGCGCTCCTGGAACGAGAAGGTCCCTTCGACCTCGTCCTAGTCGGTCGCTCCTCGATTGACGCCGAAACCGGCCAGGTCGGTCCCGAAGTCGCGCAATTACTAGATCTTCCCTTCGCCAGCGCCGTAAGGGACCTCGAACTCGATCAGAGTTCTTTCGCGGTACGCGTGCGCTGTGAGGAAGATGATGGCGGCTGCGAGAAGCTAGTTCGACTGCCCGCCGTGCTGGCCGTCGCCGAACGACTATGCGATCCGGCAAAGGTACCTCCCGAGTCGAGGCCCCAGGGTACCTTGAGCAACCTGAATTGGCTCAACGCCAGTGACCTCGCGTCGACGGGCCCGTGGGGCGAAGATGGGAGTCCCACCAGAGTGGGAGCTCTTCACAATATCGTCGCACGTCGTGACGAAATACTCTGCACGGGTTCGATCGAGGAGCAAATTGAGTTCGTGATCGAACTCCTCACCCAACGTGGTGCGTTGGATCCGGCCGCGGTCTCCAGTTCGTCGCTGGTCCCGTCGTCCGTCCGGCCGGCGGGCTCTAGTGGCACAACATCAGCGGTCTGTGTGGTACTCGAAAGAGAACGGGACCAACTGGCGCGCGAGCTCCTCGGGGCCGCCGCCACCATCGCGGCGGTGAATGGTGCGCCGGTCGTCGCGTTCACTGAGGAGGGACTTCGAGCCGACGACATGTGGTCGTGGGGTGCCGACGAGGTGGTGGCGCTTCGGGGCCTCGGTGCCGAGGAGGACGTCGCCGACGCCATTATCCACTGGGCCCAGTCCTACACTCCCCACGTGGTACTGGCCCCCGGCACCACGTGGGGCCGCGAAGTCGCCGCGCGAGTGGCGGCGCAACTCGGTGCGGGTCTTATCGGTGACGCCCTGGCACTCGATCTCATCGACGACCGACTCCGTTGCCTCAAGCCGGCGTGTGGCGGAAGCCTCGTGGCGGAAATCACCTCCACCTCGCGCACTCAGATGGCGACCGTACGACCCGGCGTACTGTCCATCCCCGAACCACGCACCGGTGCTCACGAAACCCGCGTTTCCGAGATCGAGGTGCTCACGCGAGGTAGAGTCGACGCGACGAGTCGTTGGCGAGACGACGACCTCGAGGCCCTGAGTCGAGCCGGGGTCGTGGTGGGGGTTGGTGTTGGCGTGGACCCTGAGCACTACGACGTGGTTCGACAACTCGTGACCGTACTGGGTGGCGAGATGGCCGCGACACGTCGCGTGACCGACCGCGGCTGGATGCCCCACTCACGCCAACTTGGCATCACCGGTCGTAGTATCTCGCCGCGGTTGTACGTGGCGATTGGTCTCAGCGGAAAGCTCAATCACTTGATCGGACTGCGCAGCGCCGGAACAATTCTCGCCGTGAATTCTGACGTGACCGCGCCCGTCTTCCAGGGCTGCGACATCGGCATTGTCGGGGACTGGCGCGACGTGGTGCCGATGTTGACCACGGCACTCTCGACACGATCCGCCGCGTTACTCTCGCACCTGTAGGCACCCACCATAGAGCGACAACCGAAGAGAGACGCGTGCGAAGGCCTTCGATCGACGTGCACCGGCTGGGGTGAGTTGGCGTGGATCCCTCGAGCGCCCACCTCCGCGTAGGGAGTTCCACCAACTCCACGCGCACGCGACGCGAGGGGTACCCCGTCGACGTAGTCATTCGTGGTACCTCGCACCGAGGCGCGGGCGCGGGCACCACGAATGCAAAACCGGCGTAATCCGTCACCCTTCGAAAGTGCTGGTACGTGGCTCACCGCACCCGACAACGGCGTCGTCGGGTGCGGTGTCAGCGTGTGGTCCGTGAGCTGCTCAACCTACAATTCGGGGGAAGGGGGGAAATAGGTACGTCACGATGTCTAGGGGCGAAACACGATGGATTTTCTCTCGCGTGATCCTCTCTTTGATTCAACAGTGGTCCCCGAGAACGAGTCACCTGATCGCAGACGTCGACGGTCATGGGCGTCGGAGATTTCTTCGCAACTGCCTCGTCGTCGACGAAGGTGTTGGGTACTGCCGATCCGTTCGCACCCGTATGGAATCAACGCACTCGCCCGCCTATCCCTCTCTGCAGTGGGTTCCCGACCCGAGCCCGCGACCATTCGACGACGTCCGACACCCGACCGCAGAAAAACTGGGACCATGGCTCAGGTTCACCAGTCCCGACGCTGAGCCCGGAGACCGGAGCGACAGCGCCGGCGCGGGGAGACCAACGATGTTCGCGCCGCCGGACAGATTTCTCTCATCCGTCTCGTCGCTCAGCTTCGAATAATCTTCTGACACGGGGGTCTGATGGAACAATTCGACGAAGCGAGCGACGCGCAGCTGGTGACCCTCATCGGTCGCTACAGCGAACCGGCCCTCGCGGAAGTGTACCGACGCCACGGTGGCCCGGTCTACGGTCTCGCCCGAAAGATCCTCAACAACACGAGTGAAGCGGACGACGTGACCCAAGAGGTCTTCCTACGACTATGGAACAACCCCGACCGTTTTGACCCCACGCGCGGATCACTACGGTCCTTCCTCCTCAACGACTCCCACGGGAGGTCCGTCGATCTGGTCCGGTCCCTCAACGCCCGGCGCGCGCGCGAGGTCAAGGACGCGAACCGTAGCACCGTCGCCGATTACGACCTCCAGCATCAGGTCTGGGACATGGCCGTGGCCGACGAGGTGAAACGCGCCCTCTCCGCGCTCCCCGTGGAGGAACGAGAGGCCATCGAACTCGCCTACTTCCACAGTCATTCCTACGTCAAGGTGGCCGAGATCCTCGGCCAACCCGAGGGAACCGTGAAGAGCCGTATCCGCAACGGAATGCGCCGAATGCGACTAACGCTCGCCGACGCGGGAATCCAAGGAGCGAACTGATGATGACCCACGACGACGCCCAAGAACTGCTCGCCGTGCTCGCCCTCAACGCGATCGACGGGCTCGAGCGCATCGAGCTCGAGGACCACGTCGCTCAATGCGTGCGCTGCGAGCGCGAACTCGACGGACTCCGCGGCGTGAGTTCGACCCTCGGGAACGTGAGCGAACCGGCGTCGGCCGAACTGTGGCAGCGCATCTCGGAGCACCTCTACGACGACTTCGACCAGGGGAACCTGCCGCCCATCCGCGTCCTCGACTTCCCCCGCGCGAGTGTCACCCCCCTCGAGTCCCGTCGCGCCCCGAGTACGAAGAACACCAAGATCACCGCGGGGGTGTTCGCGGTGGCCGCCGCCGCACTGGTGGGCGTCCTCAGTTTCAACCTGGTCCAGGCCAACGATCACGTGGCCCAGCTCACCAACGCGCTGGGCGTGGCTGATCGTGGCGCTGTCGTGGCCGCGCTGGTCACTCCGGGTCACGTCAACGTGACCCTGGATAGCGCACAGCACACGCGGGTCGCCTCGATCGTCCTGCTCAACGGCCACGGGTACGTCGTGTCCTCGAAGATGGCGCAATTGCCCTCCGCCCAGACCTACCAGCTCTGGGGCATCATCGCGGGCAAGCCCATCTCGATTGGCCTCATGGGGTCCAAGCCCACGAATGTCGAGTTCTCCGTGGCGAGCGCCCTACAGCCCAGCGAACTCGCCGTCACGGTCGAGCCCGCCGGTGGTAGCCAGACGCCCTCGACGCCGATCATCGCGTCGGGCACCGTCGCGGCCTAGCTGAGCCGTCGCCGACCTCTTCACCGGTCCTCTTCACCCGCCGTATCCCTACCCGAACGAGTCGCGTGCGGCGGCGCGCGCGGCGCGCGACTCGTTCGGGTAGGGTCAGGAGACGGCAGAATTTCAGTGGGCCACGATCGTGGGTCGATCAAGGCGTCGAACCATGGAGTGATCCTCCGCGGCACCCCGAGCGCACACGTCATGAGCACAGTTCACCAACGAAACGGAGATCACCATGGTGGGAGAGATTTTTGGAATGGACGGAATCATCGTCGTGATCGTGGTCGTCGCCCTCCTCTTCGGCGCTAGCGCCATTCCCAAGTTGGCGCGAGGCCTGGGTTCGGCCAAGAACGAATTCGAAAAGGGCCTCCGCGAGAGTTCGCCCGCGGATCCCGTACGCCACATCGTCGACTCCGAGTAATCAGCCCTCAGTACGTAGTCCTCAGTGCGCCAAGGCGCCGTCCCTGGTCACCGGTCCGTCACAGGACCAGGGAAAGTCGATCCACGTATCGGTCGTCATCCACGAGTAGTCGGGGACGATGACGCTCTGGGGCTTGTGGTAGAGAACGACGGAGCGGACCTCGCGCACCGTTTCACCACAGAAGTCGGTCACCATCTTGAGGGTGTGCCCCGAATCAGCGACGTCGTCGGCGATGAGCACCACCGCGCCCGATAGATCGACCTTGCTCGGTACCGGAGGCAGGACGACCGGCATCTCGAGTCGCTCGTCGACGCCGGTGTAGAACTCGACGGACATCATGAAAGCGTTCTTCACCCCCAGCGCGTAGCCCAGTCCCGCACCGAGAAAGAATCCGCCACGCGCGATACTGAGCACGATGTCGGGGGAGAAACCCGAGTCACAGATCCGCTGGGCCAACTCACGCGTGGCGCGACCGAAGTCGTCGTAGGTCATCCGTTCCCGAGGGGCCATCCTTCGACGCTAGACGATGGGGGCGAGTCATCAGCTCGGGGGTCCGTGGGTAGATTGGGGTGATGGAGTACATCACACTTGGACACACCGGACTCAAGGTCTCACGCATCACCCTGGGCTGCATGAGTTACGGCGTTCCCGCGCGCGGACGTCAGCCCTGGTCCCTGGATCGCGACGAGGCCCAACCATTCTTTCGCCAGGCCCTGGACGCCGGTGTCAACTTCTTCGACACCGCCAACGTCTACTCCGACGGCACGTCCGAGGAGATCACCGGACCCACGTTGCTCTCGATGGTGCCCCGCGACGAGGTCGTGATCGCCACCAAGGTCAATGGGCGCATGCACCCCGGCGCCAACGGCGAGGGCCTCTCGCGTAAATCGATCATGAGTGAGATCGACAACAGCCTTCGCCGACTGGGCACGGACTACGTCGACCTCTACCAGATCCACCGCTGGGACTACGCCACACCCATCGAGGAGACCCTCGAGGCCCTGCACGACGTCGTGCGCGCGGGCAAGGCGCGCTACATCGGTGCGTCATCGATGCACGCGTGGCAGTTCGCCCAGGCCCTCTACGTCGCCGACCTCCATGGCTGGACCCGCTTCGTCTCGATGCAGAACTACTACAACCTCTTGTACCGCGAGGAGGAGCGCGAGATGTTACCGCTCTGCGCCGACCAGGGCGTCGGGGTGATTCCCTGGAGCCCCCTCGCCCGCGGCCGCCTCACGCGCGCCTGGGCCACGTCGACGCAACGCTCCGAGAGCGACGATTTTGGCCGCACCCTCTACAGCGACGCCGACAAGTCCGTCGTCGACGCCGTCATTCACGTCGCCCAGAACCGTGGTGTCGCCCCGGCCCAGGTCGCCCTGGCCTGGGTGCTGTCCCAATCCGTCGTCACCAGTCCCATCGTGGGCGCCACGAAGGCGCACCACCTCGACGACGCCGTCGCGGCGCTGTCGCTGCACCTCGACGACGACGAGATCGCGGCGCTCGAGGAGCACTACCTCCCCCACGCCGTCGTGGGCTTCCAGTAGTCGCGGCGCGAACGGGTGCCGCGGCGTGGCACCACCATAAGGTGAAGTGGGTATGACGAGCCTCTCCGTACTTGACCTGGCCACCGTGGCGTCAGGGTCCACCCCGGCCCAGGCCCTGCGCGACACGACCGAGATGGCCGCGTGGGCCGAACAACTGGGATACCAGCGATTTTGGGTCGCCGAACACCACGCCATGGCCGCCGTCGCCAGCTCCGCTCCGGCCGTGCTGATCGCCCACCTGGCCAGTGCCACGTCGAGCATCCGCCTCGGCTCGGGCGGCGTGATGCTGCCCAATCACGCGCCCCTGGTCATCGCCGAGCAATTCGCCACTCTCGAGGCGCTGCACCCGGGACGAATCGATCTCGGACTCGGCCGAGCCCCGGGTACCGACCACGTCACCGCGCGCGCCCTGCGGCGCGACGCGGACCTCCAGGCCACGTCCTTTCCTCACGACGTCGTCGAACTCATTGAGTACCTCATCCCGCACGAAGTGCCGGCGCACCCGGCCCCCACCCCGGGCGCGGGCTACCTCCCCGAGATCTGGCTCCTCGGATCATCCACCTACAGCGCTCAATTGGCGGCCCAACTGGGACTCCCCTTCTCCTTCGCGTACCATTTCGCTCCGGCGCTCCTCGATGAGGCCGTGGCGCTGTACCAAGAAAATTTCCGGCCGTCGCAATTCCTCGACGCACCCCACCTCATGGTGGCCGCGTCGGTGATCTGTGCGCCCGACGAGCACGAGGCCCGGTGGCTCGCGGGTTCGAGCGCGCTCAACCTCGTGCAGCGCGCGCAGGGTCGCCCGGGTCCGCTGCCGTCGCCCGACGAGGCGGCGGCCTACGAGATGACGCCGGCCGAGGCGACGTTCGTCGCCGAAGCTCTCTCCTCGCACGTCATCGGCGCCCCGGCGTCGGTAACACGACAATTACGCGCCCTGGTCGCGCGCACCGGGGCCCAGGAGTTGATGATCTCGACGCGCGTCCATTCCCTCGACGCGCGGCGCGCGTCCCTGACTCTGCTCGCCACCACGTGGACGGCGTCAGAAGCTCGACCCGCGCCCGGTGGGCGACCGGACACCGGGCCGTCGGACGTGCTAAGCGCCACCACGCCGCAGCGTCACGATCTGGCGGGATCTGGCGCCGCTCGCGACCATTCAGGAGATTGAGGACACCCAACGTCATCTCGTGCGCGAGTTGACCGCAGTGCCATCGCCAGTGCGGACGCAACGCGACGACGTTCGTACCACTCTGGACCAGGGGACCAGGGGACCAAGGGACCAAGGGACTCAGGGACTGAGGAATCGGGGGACTGGGAGACCGAGGAACCAGAGAGGTGCGCGACCTGCTCTCGACGCGGTCACTTCGCCGCGCGGCACTACGTCGGCGCGACCAAGGGGGGGTGTGAACGGCCGGCCAACATTTAGCGAGATTTAAGGAGAACGTAGCCGTGGCGGAGGCATAATGAAGTTATGACTCGAAGGGGGCGACTATGGGACCAGGTTTTCGACACGAAATAATGTTTCGCGGTTTCGGTGGTGGGGGCATCGGACTCTTCGGCATCGTGGTGATGGTTCTGTTCTGGGCCGCGCTGGCGCTCTTGGTGATCTCGGTGGTGCAGCACTATCGTCACGGCCCTCGCCACCTCCACTCTCACGGGTGGTCTCACGGTGTCGGCATGGGCACGGGCACGGGATACGCCGCACCCGGGACGACCAGTAGTAGTGCCGCGACCCCAGCGATCGACAT
>JAJZEN010000048.1 GCA_021828545.1 Actinomycetes bacterium | reverse complement strand
ACGGGGGGAGGACTCGCCGTGGCGATCTGTTTGGGGGATCGTGAGTCCCTGGCCTTGTTGGAGGCCCCGGATCCCGAAACGCGCCTCTAGGACGTCCGCGGAGCGTACCGGTGCGGGAGACCCCCCAGTGGTTGCGGTGCCAACGGTCACCGCGCGGTCCTGAAGTGGCGCGGGATGCAGGTGTCGGGGCCCTCAGGCGACGATGGCGTTCGCCAGGACGTGTAGTGCGGTGAGCCAGGCATCGGGATTGATGGAGAGCGCGTGTTCGCCGTCGAGGGCGATCTGACCGAAGAACAAGGCGTACCAGACACGGGCGAACGCCACGGCGGTCATCCCCTCGACGAGCAGTCCCCTGTCCTGGAGGGGTTGGACGGTGCGCACGATCTTCTCACTCGCCTCGGCCTTGGCCTTGGCGATACCCTCCGACGCGGTGGTGTTGTGATGGGCGAAAGAGATACCGTCAATGCGCAACAGCCGCTGTTCGTCCCGGGCGGGGTCCTGAGCGTCGACGATCATCGTGTTGAGGGCGGTGCGAAGTTCCTCGGCGGTGTTGACGTCGCGCAGGGGCGTGGTGAATATCTCGGCCTGGCCGAGGAGTACTTGCTCGAAGCGATAGACGATCGTTGCGGCGATGAGGTCTTCGCGGTCGGTGAAGTAGCTGTACAGCAGCGCGACCGAGATTTCGGCCTCCGAAGCGACGCGCTTCACCCGAAAAAGGGTCAGACCGTTGCGCTCGATCTCGAGCGCCGCCGACTCCAAAATACGGCTCCGCGTCGTCACCCCCTCTAGCCTATCGATAACCTCTTCGATGCTCACAGACGAGTCGCCCAGTCGTTCTCCTGAAGGAGCTCGGCCAGGCGCGCCAGAAATCGGGCGGCGTAGGCTCCGTCGATGGCCCGGTGGTCGAATGTCAACGCGGCGAGTCCCACCGAGTGGATGGCGATGGCTTCGGAGCCATCGGGCGCTGTGACGACCACAGGTTTGCGCGTGACGCCGTCGGTCGAGAGTATCGCCACCTGGGGTTGGTTGATCACGGCACCGGTCAGCAACGTGCCGTAGGGCCCGGGATTAGTGATGGTGAAGGTACCGGCGCTCATGTCGTCCACGTCGAGGGATTTGCTGCGCGCGCGCGTGGCCAGATCTCGGATGGTCCGGGCCATGGAGCGCACGTCGAGGGCGTCGGCGCGTTTGACCACCGGAACCACGAGGCCCTCAGAATCGAGGTCGACCGCGATGCCCAAGTTGAGCGCGTGGTGCACGATGAGCTCGTTGTCACCCACCGACGAGTTGAGGTGGGGGAAGTCAAGGAGCGCCGCCATGGTGGCGACCGCGATGAAGGGGAGGTAGGTGAGGGAGAAGCCCTCGGTCGCCTTGAACTCGACTCCGACACTGCGACGTACCCGCTCGACCCCCTCGAAATCGATCTCCTTCACCATGAGGGTGTGGGCCGAGGTCGCCTTGGAGTGGACCATGCGTTCCGCCGTCAGTCGACGGATCTTGGTGAAGGCGATGACCTCATCGCCGTCGGAGACCGGCGTCGCGATTCTCGTCGTCCCCGGCGCCGATGCCGCCGCGACCGCCGCCTCGACGTCGCGACGAGTGACGCGTCCCTCGGGACCCGTTCCGATGATCGACGACGCGTCGAGGTGGTGTTCGGCGAGGAGTCGTCGCACCACCGGCGACAACTGGACCTCGCTGGCGCGGGCCGTCGCGGTCGTCGTTGAGTCGAGATTCGCGCCACCAGTGGCCGCCGCGAGGACGTCGTCCTTGGTGACGCGACCACCGGGCCCACTGCCCGTGACGTCGCTGGCGCGCAGCCCGTGCTCGGCCAAGAGACGGCGAACGACGGGCGAGAGTCGCTCACCGGCACTGGCTGCGGCGAGGACGGGGTGCGCCGAGGTTCCCGAATTGGTCGGCGCCGCTGCGGCGAGCGTGCCGGATAGGTTGACGGCGGTCGCGTCCTCGGGGGTGGGCGCGTCGTTGGTCGCGATGAGGGCGAGTTTGGTCCCCACGTCGACCGTCGTTCCCTCGCCGACGAATATTTCGGCGAGGGTGCCCGTGGCCTGGGCGGGGATCTCGGTATCGACCTTGTCGGTGGAGACCTCGAAGAGAGCCTCGCCACGGGTGACGACGTCACCCACCTTCTTGAACCATTTCGTCACGGTGCCGTCGGCCACCGTTTCCCCGAGTTGGGGCATGAACACATCGGCCATGTCGACCCTCTTTCTCTACTGAGCGTCCGGGGGAGACCCGGGCGCGTGGAGGTGCTGGGCCATCCAGTCCGCACTATAGGGACGATGGCGATAGATGACGTTGGCGCAGCCGTGATTGCCGTGCTCCAGCAAGAGCAACTCGGCGGGTCCCGCGGTCTCCCTAGCGAGACGTTGTGCGTCGGCGGGCGAGAAGAGTCGGTCGCGAGCGCCCATGACCACCAGGAGGGGGCGACGAATGAGGTGCGCGTAACCCTCGAGGGAGAGGTCCTTCGCGCGACGTTCGGCCTGCGCAGCGCTCGAGGAGTACGAACGCACCTCAAAGGCCCGGCGCGTGAGGGGGTTCAGATTGGCCCAGGCCGCGCCGAAGTCGTAGGGTCCCGCGAGGGCGACCGTGGCGACGATGGGGAGATTGGCCGCCGCCATTCGCGCGGCGTAGAAGCCGCCCAGGCTGACACCCCACACCCCGACGCGCGTCGCGTCGACCTCGGTCACGTTCTCGAGATGCGCGAGGACGGCTTCGCCGACCACTTCCCAGTCGGGCCGGATCGGCAGACTCCATTCGACCTCACCCTGACCGGGACCGTCGAGGGAGAACGTGGCCATCGCGCGATCGAGGAAGGACCTCTCCACCTCGCGGAACTCCTCCTTGGTCGAATCGAGTCCCGGGATCAAGATCACCGTGGGATGGGGGCCCGTGCCACGGGGGACCCGCAGGACGCCGACCAGGGTCGAACCGTCGAAGGGTATCTCTTCGCGACGACCCGTGGGGTCGAGCAACGGCAACGCCCGGGTCAGCGCATCCACGGCGCGCGCGTGCGCCGCCTTCGCCTGATCGAGGTCATGGACGAAGAGGAATTTTGCGAAGTGGAAATACGTGGCGGCGCGTGCGAAGAATTCTCCCGCGCTACGCGAACGCCCCAGTGCCTGGGCCGACTCGGCGAGTTCGAGGTGCTCCTCGGCGCCGCGTGACCAACCCGCGCACCAGTCGTCCCACGAAGTGAGAGACGAGGTGATGCGTTGAAAATCGCTCGCGTCGACGCCGTTGGCGGTGAAACGCGGCCCCCAATGCGAGATGGCAGTCTCGAGTAAGACGTCAGCCATGAGGCCCCCCTCGTCCGTGCTGAAGTGACGAAATCGTACTGGTCGATTCCCCACCCGACGAGGACGCCGTTCGTTAATTCTTTTAACAGTGGTGTAAAGATTTCACCGTATTGAAACTTGACGGTACCAGGACCCATCGTTATGGTTAGCCCATCGTTCATCGAGCGGTCGTCGACGCGCGAACCTTGGGGGGCTCGCCGTGACGTTCAACATGCAGTGGGGGGAAATATGAAGAAATACGGTAATTTGTGGCGTACTCTTGGCGTCACATCGGTAGCGGCATCAACCGTGTTGATGCTGGCCAATAGTTCTGGTGCGGTGGCCAAGTCCCACGCACTGGCTCCCATCAAAATCGGAATCTCGCTGTCCCTCTCCGGAGACTTCTCCGCGGACGGTACGGCTTTTGACCAGGGCTACAACCTGTGGGCGGCGGACGTCAACGCGCACGGGGGCTTGCTGGGACACAAGGTCGTACTCGACGTCGTGTCGGACGCGTCCAGCCCGACCCAGGTCGTAACGAACTATCAGAAGCTGGTGACCAACGACCACGTGGCGTTGACCTTCGGTCCATTCTCGTCACTCCTGAGTTTGCCCGCCGCGAAGATCGACGCGCGCTACGGCTACGCCATGATTGAAGGCGCGGGCGGTGCGCCCTCGGTGTTCCAACAGGGATTGCACAACCTCTTTGACGTATCGCTGCCGGTCAAGGACGACCTGTTGCCATTCGCCCAGTGGATCTCGGCGTTGCCGGCGAGTAAGCGACCGACGACCGCGGCGTACGTGACGACCAATGACGCCTTTACGCAGCCACAGATACCGGTGGCGCAAAACATCATGCACGCGGCCGGCATTAAGACGGTGTACAACTCAGTGTTTCCCTCGGAGACGACCGACTACACGCCCATCGCCGACGCCGTCGCGGCGGCCAAGGCCCAAGTAGTGGTTTTGGGTTCCGTCGACGTGCCGACGGTGTCGTCCTTCATGCAGGCCTTTGAGCAGGCGCACTACACCCCGAAGGTATTCATCGCGACCGGTGGTCCGGACCAGGGGACTCAGTTCACCAAGGCCGTGGGTCTGGGCAACGCCAACGGGATGATGGTCCCCAACGCGTGGTACGGCGGAGCGACGACGCCCGGCTCCAAGGCGATGGTCGCTGAGTACGTCAAGAAGTACGGGGGCACCGCCGCGACTGTCAGCGCCGACGTGGCCGAGGCCTACTCGGTGGGTCAGATTGCCGCGCAGGCCGTCAAGGCAACGGGCGGCTTCAACAACGCCAAGATCATCAAGTACCTGCACTCGGGGGTCGTCCTCACTAGTGTCCAGGGACCGGTGAAGTTCGACGCCCTGGGCGAGAACAACCAGGCAACCGCCTTCACGTTCCAGTGGCAGGGAAGTAACTTCGTTCAGGTCAACCCGGTGTCGTCGGCGGCGTCGAAGCCCGTCCTCTTCCCCAAGCCGGCGTGGAAGAGCTAACGAATGAATTCCTCTGCGCTCATCCACGCCGTCGTTGATGGTGTTCTCACCGGTTCGGTGTACGCCCTCATGGCAACGGGGTTGACCCTCATTTTTGGAGTCATGGACATCATTAACCTCGCTCAGGGAATTCTGGTGATTCTCGGTGCGTATCTCAGTTACACCTTGTCCGTGCACTTTGGTGTCGACCTCTTTGTTGGCTTGGTTTTCACGATCCCCATCCTGTTCGTGGTGGGGATCGTGATCGAGCGCTTGTTCGTGGCGCGACTCAAGGGTCCGGAACGAACGGCGATGTCAATTTTGGTCACCTATGCGGTTTCTCTCGTGATTGAGGGCATTCTCAACGAGGTCTATTCGGTGAACCAAGTGCAACTTCAAGCGTGGTACGTCGACCGTTCGTTCCCGATCTTTGGGGTGTATTTGCCCTATATCTATCTCCTCGGCTTTATTCTCGCCGCGTCCATGTTGGGAGCGTTGTACTTCATGCTGTATCGAACGCGATTCGGCGCCAGCATTCGTGCGTCGTTATCGGACCAGACCTCCGCGGCCCTGGTGGGAATCGATACGAAGCGCGTCGCCACGATCTGCTTTGGTATCGGGGTGGCGGTGACCGCGGCGGGCGGAATGATCTACGGCGCCACCAACGCGTTCAACGCGTCGTCGAGCTACGACCTTATCTCGCGCCTCCTCACCATCATTGTCCTCGGCGGCATGGGCAGTTTGGGGGGTGCGCTGGTCGCGGGGATCATGATGGTATTACTCCAGGACATCGTCGCCGTGGTGTGGTCACCCGTTTGGTCGTCGATGACCTTCTTCGTCGTTCTCGTTATCGTCCTGTCACTGCGGCCCCAGGGGCTCTTTGGCAAACTCTCGGCCCGGGTGGCGTGATGAACGTGAAACAACTTCCGTGGTGGGCCACGGCCCTCGTCGTGTTCGCCGCCTTCCCGTTGGTGGTGACAAATCCATTCTGGACGACGATTGCGATCTTCGCCCTGATTTACATGAGTTGCGCCACGTCGTGGAACATGTTCTCGGGCTACTCGGGTTACGTGTCCTTGGGGTCCGCCATTTTCTACGGCTGCGGCGCGTACACGATGGCTCTCGGCTCGATCCACTGGCATATTCCCGGGGGCGCGGAGCAGTTCTGGCTGGTGCCTTTGAGCGGCCTCGTGGCCATGGTGATCGCCGTGCCCCTAGGGGCAGTGGCGCTGCGCGTGCGTCGCCACACCTTCGTGGTAATTACGATTGCCTTCTTCTTCGTGTTTCAGTTGGCCGCCATCAACGCGAATTTCACGGGCGGTCCGGCGGGACTCTCGCTGGCCCTTATTCCCTGGCAGGGGAATTCGTTCAACACGCCCTTCTACTACGTGGGGCTGGCGATCTTGGTCTTCGCGGTGATCCTGTCGGCCTTGGTGCGCCGTTCGCGCTTTGGTCTGCAGCTGCTCGCCATCCGCGACGACGAAGATCGGGCGTTGGGCCTCGGCGTCAAGGTGAAGGCCGTGAAGTTGACGGGGTACACGTTGTCGGCGTTCACCGTGGGGATGTGCGGCGCGCTGTACGCGATGTTCATCGGTCAGATTTACCCGCAGTTCGTGTTCGACCCCGTGTTCGACGTGACGGTGGCCCTAATGGCGTTCCTCGGTGGGTTCGGAACCCTACTCGGGCCACTCCTGGGTGGACTGATCTTGGAATCGAGTCAGCAGTACCTCACCGTGACATACTCCAACGGATCGCTCTACCTCATCTTGTTCGGGGCGCTCTTCCTCGTGGTGGTGCTCTTCATGCCCCAGGGGATCGTCGTGAAGGTCAAGGAAATGTGGGCTAAGCACCAACTCAACAAAACGCCGCAGTTAGAGGGTTCGACACTCGCGGGGAGTCAAAAAGTATGACGACTCTTTTGGAAGCGAAAGGTATTTCGCGGGCCTTCGGCGGCCTCCAGGCGCTCAATAGCTGTTCACTCAGCGTCGAACGCGGTTCGATCACTGGTTTGATCGGTCCCAACGGTTCGGGTAAGACGACGTTGTTCAATGTGATGACGGGTTATATCAAGCCCGATGCGGGACGTGTCGAATTTGACGGAAAGGACATCACGGGTGCGCGACCCAACACGGTCTTCGCCCTGGGAGTCGGCCGCACGTTCCAGATGACTCGCATTTTCAGTCGCATCAGCGTGGTGGAGAACATGTTGGTCGCCACCCAGCGCGACGAGAGTTGGCTGCGGGGCTTGACCCGCTCGAAGTCGTCCAAGGGTGAGCTTGCCGCCGCGATGGAGTGGCTCGATTTCGTAGGACTCTCGCGGCTCGCGGATCTCCCGGCGGGATCACTTTCCTACGGACAACGCAAACTCCTAGAACTGGCCTACGTCCTGGTGGCCGATCCCGACGTCATCTTGCTGGACGAGCCAGCGGGTGGCGTCAACTTGACCCTTATTAACGAGATCAGCGACAAGATCCGCACGCTCAATCAAGCGGGGAAGACGTTCTTGATCGTGGAGCACAACATGGAGTTCGTGATGAATCTCTGCGGCTCGGTCACGGTGATGCACCAGGGCGGCAATCTCGTTAGCGGCAATCCCGAAGACGTGCGTAGTAACCCGCTCGTGCTTGACGCCTACCTCGGCGGCGGCGACGACGAAGAGGAACTCGAGGAGATGAGCAATGGCTGACGCGCCCTTCGTACATTTTGAGGGAGTGGTGGCGGGCTACGGCGGCGGCGACGTCTTGAAGGGCGTGACCTTCGACGTCGCGTACGGCGGCGTCACCTGCATCGTGGGTCCTAATGGATCGGGGAAGTCAACGCTTCTCAAGACGGTGAGCGGGTTGGTGCGCCCGAGGTTGGGATCGATCACGTTCAAGGGTCAGAACCTCGTGGGCATGTCGCCGCGAGACATCTTGCGTCTCGGTGTCGTCCAAGTGCCTCAGAACCACAGTCTCTTCAAAGAAATGACCGTGGAGCAGAACGTCGAACTCGGTGCATTCCTGATCAAGGACCGCAAGGTCGTGGCCGAACGCCTGCGGGCGATTCGTGAGTCGTTTCCCATCGTCGCGGAACGGGCGAACGACAAGGCGGGCTCACTGTCGGGCGGCCAGCAACGTCTCGTCGAGTTCGCGCGTTGTCTGATGTTGGAGCCCGAGCTCGTCGTGCTCGACGAACCCTCCATGGGACTCGATCCCAAGACCTTGCGCGTCATGTTCAACACGATCAAGATGATGAACTCGCTGGGGCGCACCGTCTTGTTGGTCGAGCAGAATGCTCGACAGGCGCTCAAGATGAGTCACCATGGCGTGGTGTTGGAGAACGGACTGGTGCGCCTCACGGGCACCGGTACCGAGGTCCTCAATAATCCCGATATTGCCGCCCTGTACTTGGGGGGCAGTGTCTCGGTCCGCCCGGTCCACTGACGCGTGCATCACCACCCTAAGAGGAGCACTTGATGAAAGATACAACGTCCACACTCGGTTGGATCGGTGCGGGACGGATGGGCGCGGCGATGGCGTCACGTCTCATCGCGGCCGGTAATGACGTCACGGTAACGAACCGTACGCGCGCCAAGGCCGAGGAACTGGGAACGAAGGTCGTCGATGCGCCCGTCGACCTCGCGGACCGCGACATCGTGTTCGTCATGGTGTCGGCCAATGAAGACCTGCTCGAAGTGACGACGGGTCCGCGAGGCGTCTTGTCGGACCCGGGGTCCGCGCCGCGCATCCTGGTGGATTGTTCGACGGTGTCGACCGAGACGTCGGCGGCGGTGCGCGCCGCCGCCGCACTACGCGGGACGTCGTTCCTCGCCGCACCGGTGAGTGGTAATCCCAAGGTCGTGAAGTCCGGGGGCCTTACGATGGCCGTCTCGGGCACGCCCGAGGCCTTCGCGGTCGCCGAGCACTACATGAACCAGATCTGCAAGGGCGTCACCTACGTGGGCGACGACGAAGTCGCGCGACTGGTGAAGATCTGTCACAACATGATGTTGGGCATCGTGACCCAGGCCATGGCGGAGATCACGGTCCTGGCCGAGAAGGGCGGGGTCAAGCGTTCGGCGTGGCTGAACTTCCTCAACGATTCGGTGATGGGATCGCGATTCACGCGCTACAAGACGCCGGCGTTCGTGAACCTCGACTTCACGCCGACCTTCACGCCGGTGCTCCTGCGCAAGGACTTCGACCTGGGCATGCACGCCGCGTACGAACACGACGTGTCGATGCCCTTGTCGGCGTTGTGCACGGAACTCGTCAAGGCGTCGGCCGGGGCGGGGCACGTTACGGACGACTTCGCGGTCCTGCTGCTCGAGGCCGCGCGGGCCTCGGGTCTGGAGATGGTGCCCGAGAACATCGCAGTCGACGACGGACTGGGGGGCTGACGATGGAAGGTTTCGGACCCGTCATGAACACCCCGGGCCACATGGGGGTCGACTTCGAGATGCGCGTCGACTTCGATCGCCTGCGACGTTACCGCTTGGCTCGAGCCCGCGAGGTCCTTGAGAACAGCGAATTCGGGGCGCTGCTGCTCTTCGACTTCTACAACATTCGCTACGTGTCGGGGACGTGGGTGGGCGGCGCCCTGGGTGACAAGATGACCCGGTACTGCCTGTTGACCCGTGGTGGTGAACCTATCGTGTGGGACTTCGGCTCGGCCGCGCGCCACCACAAGCTCTTCGCTCCCTGGCTCGAGCCCGATAATTGTCGCGCGGGGATGTTGGGTCTCCGCGGCGCGATTGCACCGCGGGTCGGACTCTTCGAGTCCGCGGTGAAGGAGATCGTGGGACTCTTGGGTGACGCCGGGGTCTTGGGCCAGCCCATTGGCCTCGATATCGTCGAACTTCCCTTCCTCTTCGAACTACAAAAAGCGGGCGTGGACGTGCGCGACGCGCAGCAGACCATGCTCGACGCGCGAGTGATCAAGAACCCGGACGAGCTGATGCTGCTCAGCCAGGCCGCGGCCATGGTCGACGGCGTCTATCAGGACATCTTCGAGGCCCTCAAGCCCGGTGTCCGCGAGAACGAGATCGTGGCGTTGGCCAACAAGCGACTCTACGAGATGGGTTCGGATCAGGTCGAGGCCATCAACTCGGTCTCGGGGGAGCGTTGCAATCCCCACCCCCATAACTTCACCGACCGCATCATCCGACCGGGGGACCAAGCGTTCTTCGACATCATCCATTCCTTCAACGGGTATCGCACGTGCTACTACCGCACGATGTCGGTGGGTAGTTCGACGGCGGTCCAACGCGACGCCTACACCAAGGCCCGCGAGTGGATGGACGGGGCCATCGACCTCGTTCGACCCGGGGTGGGCACCGACGTGATCGCGGAGTCGTGGCCCGCGGCGACGGAGTTCGGCTTTCCCAATGAGATGGCCGCCTTTGGCCTGCAATTCGGCCACGGTCTAGGACTGGGCTTGCACGAACGGCCCGTCATCTCTCGGCTGAACTCGCTGAGCGACCCCATTGAACTTCAGGTGGGCATGGTCTTCGCTCTGGAGACCTACTGCCCGGCCACCGACGGCATCTCGGCGGCGCGCATCGAGGAAGAGATCGTCGTGACCGAGACCGGACCGGCGATCCTTACCAAATTCCCCGCCCAAGAACTCATGATTGCCAACAAGTATTAGGAGTGACAATGACCACCACCACCTCCCACACCGGTCTTGACCTCGAGGCCAAGCTCGAGCTCTATCGCGTCCAAGTTGCCCTGCGACAGTTCGAGACCCGGGCCTACGACCTCTTCCTCGAGAACTACGTCAAAGGGACCAGCCACCTGTCGCTCGGCCAAGAGGCCATCGCCGCCGGTTTCGCCGCCGCGATGCGCCCCGACGACTACACGTTCGCGACGTATCGAGGTCACGCGCACACCCTCGCGCGCGGGGTGCCGATGACGCCCGTGCTGGCCGAATTGATGGGCCGCACCAATGGACTCATGGCGGGTAAGGGCGGGTCCATGCACCTCACTAGCGTGGAGCACGGGGTGCTGGGTTCCTACGCCGTCATCGGGGCACACTTGCCCATTGCCTGTGGCGCGGCGTGGAGCGCCCAGTACCGCGGGACCGAGCAGGTCGCGGTGTGCTTCTTCGGCGACGGCTCGACCAATATCGGTGCGTTCCACGAGGCCCTCAACTTGGCGGCGATATGGAAATTGCCGGTCGTCTTCGTGTGCGAGAACAACCTCTGGATGGAATACACCCGCACCACCGAGATAACTGCCGTGCCCAACCCGGCCGCGGACCGCGCCAGTGCCTACGGGCTGGAGTCGATCATCGTCGACGGCAACGACGTCGACGCGGTCTACGAAGTGGCAACGACCGCAATGGCGCGCGCACGTGCCGGAGGGGGCCCGAGCATGATCGAGGCCCTCACCTACCGTCACGGAGGACACTCGCGGGCCGACCCGGGCAAATACCGCCCCGAGGCGGAGGTCGCCGAATGGCTCGCCCGGGACCCGATCCCGATGTATCACGCCCGTCTCCTCGCCGAAGGCGCGACCGAAGCGCAGTTGGTGGAGATCGAACACTCGGTGGCCGCGGAGGTCGAGGTGGCGACCGAGGAGGCGAAAGCGGGTCCCACACCGGGGGCCGACCTACTAATGAAGGACGTTTGGGCTGATGGAGGCTCCGCATGGCGCAATTAACTTTCCGTGAAGCGATCTCGAGGGGTATCGCTCAAGAAATGCGGCGCGACGAGACGGTGCTCGCCATTGGCGAGGACATCGGCGCCGCCGGGGGCGTCTTTAAGGGCACCGTCGGCCTCTTCGAAGAGTTCGGACCGCTGAGGGTGCGCGATACGCCAATCTCGGAGCAAGCCATCTTAGGGGCGGCGATGGGCGCCGCGATGACCGGCCTCAAACCGATCGCCGAAATCATGTTCTCGGACTTCTTCGCGGTGTGCTGGGATATCGTCGTCAACCAGATCGCCAAGTCGCGCTACATGACCAACGGGCAAGTCTCCTTCCCGCTGGTGATCCGCTCGGGCAATGGTGGGGGACTGCGCTTCGGTGCGCAGCACTCCCAGAGTGTCGAGAACTGGGCGATGATGGTACCGGGCCTAAAGGTCGTCGTGCCCTCGAACGCGCTCGACGTGGTCGGATTGATGGCGGCCGCGGTACGCGATCCCGACCCGGTGATTTTCCTCGAAGCGAAGTGCCTCTACTCCTCGAAGATGGAAGTGCCCGACGGCGACATCGTCGACTCGCTCGGCCGGGCCAAGGTTCTGCGCAGTGGCGGCGACGCCACGCTGGTGGCGCTCGGGGCCATGGTGCCCAAGGCCCTCAAGGCGGCCGAGGAGTTGGCCGGCGTCGGTATCGACTGCACCGTCATCGACGTGCGTTCTCTCGTGCCTCTCGACACCGTGACGATCCTTCGCGAAGTTACCGCCACGGGTCGATTGTTCACGGTGGAGGAGAATCCGCGACTGTGCGGTTGGGGTGGGGAACTGAGTTCGATCGTGTCCGAGGAGATCTTCTACGACCTCGACGGTCCCGTCGTACGCATCACGACGCCCCACATTCCGTTGCCGGCCGCCGACGCTCTCGAGGACATGGCCATTCCGTCGGTGGAGCGCATCGTGGCGACGGTCAGCACTTCGATGAACGCCTAACGCGGTATTGGGTCGCACTCGCGGGGCGCTCACCGCGACGCGCGCGCTAGTGGCTGGTCGCGTCGTTCGATTCTGTGGCGAGGTGCGTTGTTTGACGCCCTTAGGGGTCGCAACGGTGAGGGGGTAGCACCATGACGTCGTCGCTCTTCAGTAGTGAACACCGGGCGCTTTTGGCCGCGGAGTATCCGCGTTTCAGCGGTGATGAACTCACTCGGCGACGACGCGCCATCGAAGAGGTGATGGCCATTGGTGACGTCGATCACCTGGTCGTCCACGGCATCGGGGGCCGGGGTGGTGCAGTGGGGTGGCTCACTCACTGGGTGGTCACGAACGAGGCGCACCTCGTGGTCAGTTCAGGCGAGCGCGACGCGCTGTACGTCCAGTACTACAACCACGTTCCCCTCGCTCGGCACATCGCTCGCGAGGCGAACGTTTCGTGGGGTGGGTCTTCGACCGTTATCGCGTCGCTCGACGAGTTGCGTCGTCGCGGGGCGCGCCGGGGCCGAGTGGGGGTGATGGGCCCTCTTCCCTTCACCTACGCGCGGGTGCTGGAGCAGGACTACGGGCCGTTGGTGGACCTCTCCCCAGGGTACGCTCGCCTCCGTCTCATCAAGTCCGAGGAGGAACTCGTCTGGTTCGAGCTCGGGGCGCGACTGGGCGACCTCGCGATCGCCGCGTTGACGGACGAGGTCGTTCCCGGACTCGACGAACGCGACCTCGGCGCCATCGTCGAGGGGGCGTACCTTGGACACGGGGGAGTGAACGGCATCCATTACTTCAGCGTCAATGCTATGGACGACCCCCACTATTGTGTCCCGCGCCAGCATCCTTCGTCGCGCGTCGTGCGCGTGGGTGACGTCATCACCACCGAGATCACCGCTAATTTCTTCGAGTACGGCGGACAGGTGCTGCGCACCTTCGTCGTGGGTGAGGATCTCGATGCGCTCTACCAGTCCCTCCACGACGCGGCGGTAACCGCTTTTGACGCGATCTCGGCGCTCCTGATTCCCGGAACCACGGCCGCGCAACTCGTCGACGCGAGTCGCACCATCGAGGAGAATGGATTCACGACGCTGGACGATCTGGTGCACGGATACGGTGGTGGATACCTCGCCCCAGTACTGGGCTCGAGCAGCCGCCACCTCGGCGCCACCTCGGACTTCGTCCTCTCGAGCGACATGATGCTGGTCGTGCAGCCCAACGTGGTCACGACGGACTACCGCGCGGGGGTGCAAACAGGTGAGTGTCTCGTGGTCGCGCCGGGTGGACCACGTCGACTCCACGTCGCGCCCCGCGGCGTGACGCGCCTGGCGTAGGGTGACGTGGCTCGGGGTGTCGCGAGGTGTCGGTCGCGTAGAGGAGCGGACCGACGGAGTAAGGAACGACGCCGGCGCTCGTGAACGTGGACGAGGACGACAGGGTTTCGTCAGCAATCGAGGGACCCACACTCGTGGGATCGCGAAGAGTGCACGGATTGGATTCGTTGACGTCAGCGTTGGCGTTGACGTGAGGGCGAACGTGGACCAGGATCGACGAGGTCCGTGATTCGAGATTCGTGCGACGTTCGTCAGCGCAATCTGGAGACAGACGTCCGTGGTCAACGCGATCAGCTAGTGCATTCGCGACGTGAGTGCCGACGTCACAACCCGTCCAAGCCCTCAATTGATCGCGTGATCGTTCGCGGTCCGAGGGGCGAGAGGTCGGTCGCTCGCACCCCCAAAAGTGAACTAGCCTCTGAACCGTGGTGAACGTCCGTTTAGGTTCGATTGCGTTGGATTGCACTAATCCGACGGCACTCGGAACGTTCTGGGCACGTCTACTGGGCGGTGAAATAGCGTTCTCCAGCGAAGAGTTCGTCGCGGTAAAAACGGATCGAGTCTGGTTGGCCGCCGTGAAGGTGGATAACTATTGCGCACCCACCTGGCCCGGCGAGGACGTTCCCAAGCAGATGCACCTCGACCTCGCGGTCGACGATCTCGCTCAGGGCGAAGTCGAGGCCATCAGCCTTGGTGCGGTGAGGGCGGAGATGCAGCCGGCCCCGGATCGGTACGTGGTACTTTTGGACCCGGCTGGGCACCCTTTTTGCCTGTCGACGCAGATTCCCGAGTAGGGACTCTGGCGCGATTCCTTCTACTCGGGCACGTGACGCACCCCGACTCGGACAACGCACCGCTACTCAAGGAAACCGCGATCGTCTATCCATTTTCGAGATATCGCGCCGAGCGAGAGTTGGTGTGTCCTTGAGCCACCACGATGAACCGCACTCGAACGCGCACGGGTGACCACCTGGACTCATTTGGGTCAGAGTCTGAGGGCCGGTGGTCCGTGCACCAGTATGTGCTGGTGATGTCAATTGACCAGAGTGTCGGTTTGGGTCTGGGACCCTACACTGGAGTGACCAAACACATCGATGTCAGCGCTGGAGCGCGTAGGGAGTACGTAGTGAAGTTTCGTGGCGGATCGGTGCTGGCGAAGTCGAACCTATTCGTTTCGCTCATGGTCACCGCCCTGGTTTTGTCGGGTTGTACCTCGAATGTTCAGAACTCGCGGGGTTTGCCTGACAAACTCCTACCTTCGGTCCCGATCACGTTACCGAAAAACAATTTGCCCGCGTCGCACGACAATGACGCTGGCGCCCGTCGTAGTCCGGATTCGACGCCGGACAATGATGCTGATCCCAATCCACGCGGCTGACTCGGAGTCCGTGTCGTAGTTCATCGTTTCAGCGTCGGTGGACTTTGTGACGATTATGTAACTCTTGTCAATATTGAGCCCACAGCGTTGATTGGAGGGCGGCAATCTGATAGTCATGAGTGGGTAGGCATCTCAGTTACTTAGCCCCGCAGCCGGCGCCACGAAGATGTGCCATGGTGCGAGCGCGCACCGAGGCGTGTATCAATTATTCTCATGATACTTGACTTAATTGTAAAAATGCGATAGAAACTCTCACAACAGTTCTTGGTCTCGATGGTTCGAGAACGCCAATACAGAACCCGGGGGGGATACGAGTGTCGCAGTTCTGGTTGTCGTTCGGATTTGGACTGGTCACTGCATCAGTCCTGGCCATCGCCGCCGTAGGTCTAAGTTTGCAGTTCGGCATTACGAACTACATCAACTTCGCCTACGGTGACTTCATGGCCCTGGGGGCCTATTTGACGTACTACGTCAACGCCGAGATTTTTCACATTGATATTTGGGTGTCGATGGTCATTGGTTCGTTGCTCATGGGAGTGTTCGCCGTTGGGGTGAACCACTTCTTGTTGAGCCCTTTCGCTCGACGTTTCACCAAGTCGTTCTACGTGCTGATCGTCACGTTCGGCCTCTCATTGATCATGCTGAACCTGTTGTACGCGATTTGGGGTTCGAACGTCCGCTCCTACAACATGCGAATCGAACAAGTCCTGCACATCGGCCCCTTCTTGTTGACCAAGAACCAGCTCATCGTGATGGCCATCTCGATCATCCTCATGTTGTTGGTGCACGTCATGCTCAAGACCACCCGCTTGGGTAAATCTATGCGCGCCATGTCGGACAACACGACCCTGGCGATGACCACGGGTATCGATACTCGTCGTGTCACGACCGTGACGTGGTTCCTCTCGGGCACGATGGCGGGCCTGGCCGGCACGGTACTCGGCATCACCGAAGGCAATATCACTCCGGGCTCGGGCGAACTCTTCCTCTTCGTCATCTTCGCCGCGGTCATCCTCGGGGGCGTGGGAAGTATCTACGGGGCCATGGCCGGTGCGGTACTGATCGGACTGGCCACCGAGGTCTCGGCGGTGTTCATCAATCCGGCGTACAAGTTGGACGTGGCCTTCGTCATCTTGGTCTTGACCCTGTTGTTTCGGCCCAATGGCTTGTTCGCCCAGCCAGGAAAGGCATAACCATGTCCGCCTTTTGGTATTACGTCTTCACTCTCGTCTTCTTCTTGTTCGACTACTTCATCCTGGCGATGGGGCTGAACATCCAGTACGGCGAGACGGGAATATTGAATTTCGCCTACATCGCTTTCGTCGCACTCGGTGCCTACGTCACGGGCGCGGTGAGCATGCCCAACTCGGTGGGCACGGGTCAGCAATACATCTTCGGGTGGGGCATCCCGTTCCCCTTCAATCTGATTATGGGCGGGGTCGCGGCCATGGTGCTGGCGTTCGTGGTGGCGCTCATCACGTTACGGCGACTACGTACTGACTATCTGGCGATGGTCCTGATCTCGCTGTCGCTTGTCTTCTACGACATCGTGAATAACTACGTGCGACTTTTCAACGGGGCGGACGGGCTCTACAATGTTCCCGAGCCGATGTCCGGGGTCTTTCACCTCACCCTCAACGCCTTCGTACCGTTCTTCGCGCTGGTGACGGGAGCGGTTGCCTTGATCCTCTGGGGCGTCATGAGCCGCATCACTCGATCACCGCTGGGACGGACGTTCCGCGCGATTCGTGACGATCCCGACGTGGCGGCGGCCCTGGGCAAGGGAGTATTTCGCTACCAGTTGACGTCGATGCTCATCGGATCGTTCTACGCCGGTGTGGGCGGCGGGCTGCTGATTCAGTTCGGTGGTTCGTTCAATCCCACGGCGTGGCTCCCAGGAGAGACGTTCGTGGTCTTCGCGGTCATCATCGTCGGTGGGGTCGGGAACAATGTGGGGCTGTTGATGGGCGCGCTACTCGTGGAGACGCTCCTGATCCACCTTCCCGCGTTCTTACCTAACATCCCTGGTCACCCCGGCTTGATCGAGTACATCGACACGATGGTCGTCGGAGTGGTACTGATGTTGATGCTGTGGTTCCGGCCCCAGGGCGTCGTCCCCGAGCGACTGCGACGCTTCCCTCAGCCAGCGGGGGAATTGGCGAATCGCGACGGGCACTCGGTGGCCCCGCCGGAGCAGAGCCACTACGTCGCGGCCATCACTACCGATGATTCCGAGCCAAAGGACGCCCAATGACATCATTCGAGGAACCGGCCATCACTCGCCAGGGTGTCGACGAGGCGATTCTCAGTTGCGAGGGACTCACCAAGGCCTTCGGAGGGGTCAACGCCGTTAACGGCGCGACCTTCGACGTTCCCCGGGGCAAGATCACCGCGCTGATCGGTCCTAATGGCGCGGGGAAGACAACCGTGGTGAACATCTTGTCGGGAGCCATGAAGAGTGACTCGGGTAGCATGAGACTGGGCTCGACCGACATCACCAATTGGGAACGGTACAAGATCGCGCGCCTGGGCCTCATGCGGACCTTCCAGCTCTCGCGTGAACTGAGCGGTCTGACGGTGTTGGAGAACTTGCTCGCCGCGCCCAAGGTGCAGGCCGGTGAATCGCTCTTCAATATCTTCTTTCGACCTCGGTTGCTCAAGCGCGAGGAACGTCAAAATATCGAGCGTGCCACGGAGATCCTGCGCACCTACGGACTGTACGACTTGCGGGACAATCGCGCGCGCGAACTCTCCGGCGGTCAGAAGAAGCTCCTAGAGATATCGCGAGGCGTCATGGCGTCGCCCAGTCTGTTTCTGCTCGACGAACCCATGGCCGGGGTCAATCCCGCCCTCATCGAACGCATCGGTGGGTACATCCTCGACATGAAGGCGCAGGGTGTGACTGTGTTAATGATTGAACACAATCTCAACATCGTCGAGAAGATCTGTGACAACGTCATTGTGCTGGCCGAAGGACGCACGCTCGCGACGGGGCGACTCAGCGATCTTCGTAACAATCCAGAAGTGGTTCAGGCGTACCTAGGGGAGGTCATCAATGCCGGCACTGGTCACTGAGAACATTACGGCTGGTTACGGCCGTAACATAATCATCTCGGGCATCTCCCTGACGGCGGACGTCGGCACGATCACCACAATCATCGGTCCTAACGGCGCGGGTAAATCGACCTTCGCTAAGACCCTCGTGGGGGTCCTGCGTACGCAGACCGGACGCATTGTGGTCAATGACAAGGACATCACTAAGATGCCCGGTCACTTGATTCCGCGTAACGGCATGGTCTACGTTCCCCAGAACGATAACGTCTTCGTGAACCTGACGGTGCGTGAGAACCTCGAGGTCGGAGGCTTCGCCGCTAAGGGCGATTCGACGGCGAGAATGGGGGAAATCCTCGACATCTTCACCGACTTGAAGAAGGCCGTGGGCAAGCGCGCGGGATTCCTCTCGGGTGGTCAGCAGAACCTGTTGGCGATCGCGCGAGCCCTGATGGTGTCACCCACGGTCATTGTGCTCGACGAGCCCACCGCGGGACTCTCGCCGGCCTACACCGACGTGGTGTGGAACCAAGTGGAGATGATCGCCAAGACCGGCACGGCGGTGCTCGTCGTCGAACAGAATGTGGAGCGCGCGCTCAAGCACGCGGACTTCGTCCACATCTTCGTGGCCGGAACCAATCATCTTCACGGAACGACCGCAGAGATAGCCCAGCACGATCTTGCGGCCATCTTCTTGGGTCGGGCCGAAGCCGCGCAATCGTAAGGGTGGGAAATCCCCACGTTCACGAAGCAAAGGGAAAGCAAAAGGGGGAATTACCGAATGAAAGTTATTAGGAAAATTGGCGGTCGCCAGAGGAGCAGAGTTGTAGTGTCACTCGCTTTGGTGACCGCAATGGCGGGGGTGGGCGTTTCAGCCGGGGTCGCCAGTGCCGCCCCGAAGAAGTTGCCACCACTCGTGGTGGGAGCAATTCTGCCCTTCACTGGTACCAAGTCGATTTTGTCGGCTTGGGGTACGCACGGTACCTCGGTGGGAATCTACGAGGTGAACCACAATGGGGGCGTTCTCGGTCACATGCTCACGACGGCGTACGCGGACGATTCTGCGGACTCGGTGGACGTCCTACCCGCTTTTCGAAAGGTGATGTTGAGTCACCCCACGTTCATCGTGGGGCCGTTCTCGCCAACCATCGAGGGCGTAATTAACCAATTCCAGCCCAACAACGTCGTTGACTTCATGGTGGGAGGACTCGCGTCCCTGGATCATATGACCCAGAAGTACGTCTTCCGCACCACGTTGTCGGACTCGGGCGAATCGCTGGCGATGGCGCAGTACGCCATTTCGAAGGGGCTCAAGACGGCGTCGTTGATCTTTGACAACTCGGCTAACTCCCAGGGATTCGTGCCGCCACTGGAGAAGGCGTTCAAGGCCTTGGGCGGAAAGATTCTGACCAACATCACTCTGACGCCGGACCAGTCCTCGTACAGTTCGGAGTTGACCCAGGCATTTGCGGGCCACCCTCAGGTCATTTTTGACTCGATGGACACCCAGAGTGCCGCGACGCTGTTCGCGGACGGTCAGCAATTGGGTGACATGAACATTCCTTGGATCGGTGACGACCTGCAGTCCGCGCCGCAAGGTGCGTACGCCAAGGCCTTCGGTCCCACCGCATACAAGGACTTGGTCGCGGCACTGCCGTCCACGCCCTCGGCGGCCAATGGCGCCTACAGTCACTTCTTGGCCGATTACAAAGCGGTGTACCACACGACGTCAGTACTACCCACCACGTACAACTTCTACGACTCCATCGTGATCGCCTCGTTGGCCATGACCTTGGCTAACTCGACGAACCCGAGTGTCTGGGTCAACGACGTGATGAAGGTCTCGGACCCACCGGGCATCGCCTGTGGCAACTACGCCACCTGCGTCGCCTTGATCAAGCACGGGAAGAAGATCAATTACAACGGTGCGGGCGGAAATGACGACTTCAACAAGTATCACAACGTCTTTAGCGGTATTGACATGGTGGGTTTCAACACCAAGCTCGATAACGTGAGCCGCGCTTACATCACCCCGGCCCAATTGGCTGCGGTGGTTGCCAAGGGCGGTTGATGTACTGAAGTGCACCACGACGTCCCCGCGTGGGGATCGACGGCAGACTATCTCGCCGACGATCCCCACGCGGGTGTCGTGACCCGCGCGATTCGCGCGCCGCGACTTGAAGGTGTGGGTCGCCAGGAGTAAAAGGCCCGCAATGTCCAAGTCGGACTTGAGGTCGGACTTGTCGTGAGGAACGAATTGTGACGAAAATGTTGGGTGGGATTCGAGTACTCGACTTGACTACCGTGCTCGCGGGACCCTTTACCTCGTACCACCTGGGCTTGATGGGCGCCGACGTCATCAAGATCGAGGTGCCCGGCGCGGGCGACGTCGCCCGTGATTTCGGGGAGAACGAACAACTTCGTTCCGCCGGCCTCGGGCCGTCCTTCGTGGCCCAGAACGCGGGGAAGCGTTCGATAACCGTTAATCTCAAGAACGACGACGGATCGCAGATTTTTCAGAGACTTCTCGAGTCCGCCGACGCGTTGGTGGAGAATATGCGACCCGGGGTACTGGCGCGTCTGGGTTTTCCCCCGGAGCGGATCGCCATGATTAATCCGTCCCTGGTGTATTGCGCACTGTCGGGTTTCGGGCAGACGGGACCGCTCGCGGACCGCACGGCGTACGACCAGATCATTCAGGGATTTGCGGGGATGGCCTCGGTCACGGGTTTCGCGGAAGGTGATCCCGTGCGCGTGGGGTTCCCGGTGTGCGACGCACTGGGTGGCTACGTCGCGGCCATGGCTACCTCGGCCGCCCTGGTGAAGAGTGTGCGTACCGGTCAGGGTAGCTATCTCGACGTCTCGATGCTCGAATCCGCCCTCACGGCGATGAGTTGGGTGGTCTCGGAGGAGTTGATGAGTGGCCGCCCCGCACGACGCTACGGCAACGACAACGCGGCGTCATCCCCGTCGGGCACGTTCATGACCGGTGATGGACCCATCAATATCGCGACCAATACGCAATTGCAGTTCGAGGCGTTGTGTGAGGTCATTGGACGCACGGACCTCGTGGGGGACGAACGTTTCACCAGCCGCTCGGACCGAAAACTACACCGACACGAACTCACCCGAGAACTCGAAGAGGCCCTCTCAGTCAAGGCCGCGCGGGAGTGGGAGTTGCTGCTGGCCGCCGTGAGCGTTCCCGTCGGCCAACTCCTCAGCGTGAACGACGCCCTGGAGCAGGAACAAATTCGCGTACGAGGTCTCGTCCACGAGATTGACGTTCATCTACCTGCTCGGACCTCCGTACGAGTTCTGGGTTCTGGGGTGCACGTGGACGGCGCTCCGCTCAGACCAACCCTCCCGCCCCCGCTACTGGGTCAACACACTGAGGAGATCCTGAGCGAGCTCGGTTACCTCGATGTCGACGTCGAGGGATTCCGCGCTCGGGGGGCCGTCTAATGGGAGGATCGAACCAGTATCCCGAAGTCGTCATCATCGAGGAAGGCATGCGCGAGGGCATGCAGATCGAAAGCGCGGATATCAGCGTCGACGGCAAGGTCGAGTTGCTCGACGCTCTCTCGCGGACGGGTCTCGGCACCATCGTCGTCGGGTCGTTCGTGAGTCCGAAGTGGACGCCACAAATGGCCCACGTCGAGGAATTGATCTCGCGCTTCACCCCGGCACCGGGAGTGCGCTACACCGCCCTCGCGCTCAACGAGCGCGGGCGCGAGCGCGCGCGGCGCCACATGCCCCCCCTGGTGGAGTCGGTGGAATACCCTCGAACGTTGGTGCACCTTTGCGACGTCTTCGTGCGTCGCAACACCAATCGTTCCCAGGCGGAAGAAATCGCGGCGTGGCCATCGATCATTCAGAGCGCCCGCGACCAAGGTCACTCCCACGCGGGCATCGCCATCAACGCCGCGTGGGGGTCGAACTGGCTCGGACCCTTCAGTGAGGCGCAACGAATGGCGCACCTCGAACGCCAATACTCCCTCTGGCGTGCGGCCGACGTGGTGGTCGACCGGGTCTGGATGGGCGACCCCATGGCGTGGAACATGCCCGACCAAGTGTCGTCGCAGTTGCGCACGATTGTCGCCACGTGGCCCGAGATTCGAACTTTCCATCTGCACTTGCACGACGCGCGCGGGACGGCGTTGTTGTCGGCCTACGAGGCGCTCAAAGTGCTCGGACCCGACCACACCTTGATCCTCGACTCGTCCATCGGCGGCATGGGTGGCTGCCCCTACGGTGGTCACGGTCGGATGACGCGCATGATCGCCACCGAGGACCTGGTGGACCTGTTGCACGAACTCGGTATCTCGACCGGTGTCGATCTTTCGCGGCTGATCGAAGCGTCCCTGTTGGCGGAGCGTGTCGTGGGCCACCCGCTGTGGAGTCACGTCGCCAAGGCGGGGCCGCGACCTCGTGGCGCGGAACTCTTCCCGATGGACCTGCCCTTTATCGAGACCGAGGAACAGGCCCAACACTTTCGACTCGGACCCACCGCGTACCAGGGTGCACTTTCGCCGTGGCCGCACCCCATCTCCTCACCGGCCCGCGATCAGCTCCACGCCCTTCTGAGGGAATCTGCCGATGACCAGTAGGGTCCCGTCGGCGACGTACGCGGCGGGTGGTTCGCCGACCGAGGTGGCGGAGCGTCGAGGTCGACGACCACAGGTGGCGTTAGGGGGGATGCGGCGCCCCACGAGGTTTCTATGGCGACGGTAAAGGATATCGCCAATACGACGTCGATGCGTTCGCTGGAGCGATCATTCGAGATTCTCGACATCCTGCGGCGTAGTCGGGTCCCCATGCGCTTGACCGACATCTCCATTGAGTCGGGTATTCACCTGGCCACCACGCAGCGCATCTTGAGCGTCATGCAGCACTACGGTTACGTGAGTCAGGAGCGCTACGGCTACACGGTGGGCGTGACGTCCATGATCAATGCTTTCGCCTTTCACATGACCAATTCCCTTAGCCAAATCACCTTGCCGGTCCTCCAAGAGCTCGCCGGGGCGAGTGGGTTCATGTCGGCCCTGTCGGTGCGAGTGGACATGGCTCGGGTGATGATCCTGCGCGTCGAAGGCAACGAGCCGGCGCGTTACCTCTTGCCCCTGGGTGAACTCACGCCCCTTCATTTGGGCGGTGCGCGCGTCTTGGCGGCGGCGTTGACCAGAGAGGACATCAAGGAGCTCACGAAGGACCTCCCCGAATTTCGATTGGCCAGCGGCGACATCGTCACCCGGCCAAAATTCGTCAAGACGCTCGAGGCGATCCGCCAACAAGGGTACGTCTACAGCGTTTCGGAGCGAGAACTCGGGTCCGCGTCGGTGGCCGTGCCGGTGGTGAGCCGCGAGGGTGAGGTCGTGGCGTCGCTACAAGTGTCGGGGCGTGCCGCGGACCTCGATGAGAGCAAGGCCGAGTGGTGCGTGGTCGAACTCAAACGTGCCAGTACCGCTATCTCCAAGAGGTTGCCATGATTGAGCACGAGGTCCGAGTCCACCGCAGTGACGAAGAACTTCCTCGCGAGGAGCAACTCGCCTGGAAGATCGCCCGGGTCGCCGCCGACCCCGTCGACGTGAGCGAGGACGTGATTGACATGGTCATCAATCGAGTGATCGACAACGCGTCGGTCGCCGCCGCGTCGCTGACTCGCGCTCCCGTCGTGGCGGCGCGCGCCCAGGCGCGCCGACACCTCCTCACGCCCGGCGCGACGGTGGTGGGCGCGTCGCCGGAGTTGCGGGTCTCGCCCGAGTGGGCGGCGTGGGCCAACGGCGTGGCGGTGCGTGAGTTGGATTTCCACGACACGTTCTTGGCCGCGGAGTATTCTCACCCCGGCGACAACATTCCGCCGCTAGTGGCGGTGGCCCAGCACGTGGCCGACGTCCGGGGGCTCAATGGTCGTGACCTGGTGCGGGCGATCGCCACGGGCTACGAGATCCAGATCTCCCTCGTTCGCTCGATCTCCCTGCACGAGCACAAGATCGATCACGTGGCGCACCTTGGTCCGAGCGTCGCGGCGGGCCTGGGCACTCTGCTCGGTCTCGATCCCGCGACCATCTACCAAGCCGTGGGTCAGTCCCTGCACACCACCACGGCGACGCGCCAGTCGCGCAAGGGGGAGATCTCTACCTGGAAGGCGTACGCCCCCGCCTTCGCCGGCAAGGCGGCGATCGAGGCGGTGGACCGCGCGATGCGCGCTCAGACGTCGCCGACGCCCATCTACGAGGGGGAGGACGGCGTGATCGCGTGGTTGCTGGGCGGCCCCGACGCTCGCTACACGGTGGCGCTGCCCGGTCCCGGCGAAGCCAAGCGATCGATCCTCGATAGTTTCACCAAGGAGCACTCGGCGGAGTATCAGGCCCAGGCGTGGATCGATCTGGCTCGCCGACTCCACCGCGAGCACCCCGAGTTCATCGACGGGCTGTTGATTGACCGCATCGTGATCCACTCGTCCTACCACACTCACTTCGTCATCGGTTCTGGAGCGAACGATCCCCAGAAGTACGAGCCCTCCGCCACGCGCGAGACACTGGATCATTCCTTGCCCTACATCTTCGCCGTCGCCCTCCAAGACGGTCGCTGGCACCACGAGGACTCGTATTCGTCCGAGCGCGCACGCCGACCCGACACGCTCCGCCTCTGGCGCAAGATCAGCACGGTCGAGGACCCCGTGTGGAGCCAGCGCTACTTGGCCCCCGACCCCGCCGACAAGGCCTTTGGCGGTTGGGTGGAGGTCGTGCTCAATGACGGAACGACGTTCGTCGACTCGATCGAGGTACCCGACGCGCACCCGAACGGGGCGCGACCCTTCGCTCGGGAGAACTACGTGGCCAAGTTCCGGGCCCTCGCGACCCCGGTGGTCGAGAACGTCGAGATAGAACGCTTCCTCGACGTCGCTCAGTCCCTCGCCACACTGTCGCCCGACCAATTCGGCCACCTCGGCTTCTGCGCCCGCGAGGGCGTGCTCGAGTCCGTGGTCGAGCCGGAGGGGCTGATCTGATGCTCTACGCCACCGAGAGCGCGAGTGAGAAACGTCGAGCGTTTCGTGCGCGTCTGGCGACGGGCGAACTCCAGTTACTGCCGGGCGCGTTCAACCCCCTGTCGGCCAAGTTGATCGAGACCAAGGGTTTCGACGGCGTCTACGTCTCTGGTGCCGTCGTGGCCGCCGATTTGGGATTGCCCGACATTGGACTGACGACCCTCACCGAAGTGGCGACACGCAGTGGACAGATATCGCGGGTGACGAGTCTGCCCACCCTCGTGGACGCCGATACCGGATTCGGCGAACCGATGAACGTCGCACGCACCGTTCAGACCCTCGAGGACGCCGGTGTGGCTGGACTACACATCGAGGATCAAGTCAACCCGAAGCGTTGCGGCCACCTCGACGGTAAGCAAGTGGTCGACGACGCCACCGCGACCCAGCGGATCCGCGCGGCGGTCCGGGCGCGTCGTGATGAGAATCTGTTGATCATGGCCCGCACCGATCTTCGCGCGCTCGCGGGACTGGACGCCGCCATCGATCGCGCGAAGTCGTTGGTCGACGCCGGGGCGGACGCCCTCTTCCCCGAGGCGATGCTGAGCCTGAGCGAGTTCGCCGCGGTGCGCGCCGCGGTCGACGTGCCCATCTTGGCCAACATGACCGAATTCGGTAAGAGCGAACTCTTCACCACTACTCAGCTCGCTGACGTGGGCGTCAACATCGTCATCTTCCCGGTCTCACTGCTGCGCGTGGCGATGGGGGCGGCCTCGCGAGCACTCGACACCCTGCGCGACGAGGGCCATCTCACGTCGGTGCTGGGCGAGATGCAACATCGCGTGGCCCTCTACGACCTGCTCGACTACCAGGCCTACCAGGCCTACGACGCGGACGTCTTCACCTTCGACGTGCCACGCTAGATCGCGTGGCGTGGCGACCTTCGCCCGCGGCTACACGTCTCGTCGCGCCATTCGCCACGCGCCCAAACCGGTCCACACCACGAGCCAGCCGACAATCACGACGATGGCGGTGCTGGTTGATTCGGGGACGAGAGTCGGACCACCATTACCGTGGCCCGAAAAAGCCGACGGCAACCCGAGGGGTTCGACGTGCACGGTCGCGACACCGACGATCGCGCGTTGCAGATCGATCAGGTGGGGAATGTTCACCGTCGCGAAGAGTGGGGTGAGGACAATCTCGAGGATGATCATCAACACGACCGGCACCGTGCGCTGGCCCATCAAGGAGGCCAGACCCAGTCCGACGATGAAACCGATGGCGGTTTCGAGTTCGAGCCAGAGGAGCGATTGGGCCATCAACGAGTAGGGGGGCTTCAGGAAGGTCTGGTGATAGCTCGAGTAGTCCTGCACGGCGATGGCGGCGGCGAGCGTCGCGAGTTGCGAGGTGGAGACCGCGGTCGAGGCGGGCGGTCCGGTCTGGGGATTGATGGCGACCGGGCCATTGGGGCCGCAGCGCACGGGGACGTTGATCGGACCCCGGTAGTTGAAGTTGCAGATCACCTCTTGGGGGTTGGCCTTGGCCCAGCTGACGAGTCCACCTTCGGAGAGACCCTGGGGCACGACCGCACCGTCGAAGTGGAGTTGGGTGGGCGCGGCCAAGACGCACACCGCGCACACGGTGGCGAAGCCGACGGCGACGATGGGCACCAGGATGGTCAGACCGGCGGGAATGCGCGCGAAGTAGAGGGCCAGTCGTGAACGCCCCGTCACGACCAGGTGGCGAAAGACGCCTTCGGAGAGGTCGACCGAGCCAGCGGTGCAGCCCAGCGTCGCCGCCACGATGAACCCAAAGATGAACATGACCCCGGTGACCAAATTGGTGAAGATCCCGTACCCCCCCGCGGGTCCGTAGGACTTGGGGTCGACCACGTGAATGATCAGGCGTACGGCCAAGAAGATCGCGGGAATCCCGATGTTGACGACCACGAGGGCAATCGTCAGCCCGCGGCGTTTGCGAAGTTCCATGACGCGTGTTCGGATCATTGCGAGGGTCGGGACCGGGCTCCCGCGATGGTCAACCGGAAACTCGCTGAGTACGCGTGCCGACGAGTTCTCCGGCGTTATGGGAATGGGAGATGAGGTCATTGTTGGTCCCCTAATCGACTGGTGACCTCGAGGAACCACTTCTCGAGCGACGCGTGATTCTCCTGGAGGCGGTACACCGCCACGTCGCCGGTGACGAGGATCCGGTTGATCTCGGCGACCGCGTCGCGCGAAGTGTCCGCCGCCAGCGTGACCAGAAGGTGGTCGTCGATGACACTCGCTTTGGCGCCGAGAGGTCCCGACGTGAGCAGAAAGAGGGCTCGCTCGGGCGCATCGCATTCGATCTCGACCTCGAGCGAGGAGCCCGCCAAGAGTTCGGTGATGGGACCCTGGCGGATGATTCTCCCTTGATCGACGATGGCGACCGCGTCGCACGTACGTTCGATCTCGTCGAGGAGGTGCGACGAGAGAACGACTGTTCGACCCTCGGCGACCAAGGAGGTGATCATCTCGCGCATGTCGACCATGCCACCGGGATCCAGGCCGTTCATGGGCTCGTCGAGGATCAGGAGATGCGGGTCGCCCAACAGACACGCGGCGACGCCCAGGCGTTGGCGCATCCCCATGGAATACTTCGAGACCCTGTCGTTGTCGCGGTGCAAGATGCCTACGCGATCAAGTGCGCCGTCGATCCTCTGCGTCGCCGCGGGTTCTCGGGCGGCGGCGAGAATCTCCAGGTTTTGACGGCCCGTGAGGTGCTGGTGGAATCGTGGCTCGTCGACGATGGCGCCCACTCGCGCCAACGCAATGTCACGTTGGGCGGGAACATCGTGGCCGAGAAGTCGCATAGTTCCCGCGTCGGCGTGGGTGAGCCCGAGCAAGACGCGGATCAAAGTGGTCTTACCCGCGCCGTTGGGTCCGAGGTAACCGAAGGCGCAGCCGCGCGGTACTAAGAGGTCGACACCGTTGACCGCGGTACGTCCTCCGAACTTCTTGGTGAGACCGTGGGTCTCCACGGCCCAGGGGCTCTGGGCGGTGACTGCAGGCGTCAAAGTGGTCACCGTATTGGTCATCGCGTCCTTCCCTCGTGTCGCGGCGGGCGGGACACGAGGTTGATACTAGGCAGGGATGTCGCGGACGTCCATAGGGGAAAACCCTGAGGACCGTCGATTTCGCGGGGTTTCTCCTCGTTTTCGGCGACAACGTACCCGGCGGACTTCATCAAACCGGTGAAACGCGCTCACGCTCTGGCTGGGCGTGACTACTGGGCGGGCGGGGTGTCCCTCGCGGAGGGCTCAGGCTGAGGGGAATCGGGCCGGGAGGAATTAGACGCCGGAGTCGCGCGAGGACGGGGTTTCCGGGTGAGATTGACACCAACGGGTGAAGGGGTCATGCCCTCGGGCATCGCGCCGGGCGCGAGAAATCGCTCGGGGTCGGCGTCGAAGCGCGCCGCGCAGTTGGTCGAACAAAACCACACGTCGAGGTCGCGGTAGCGACGATGAGCGGACGCCGTGGCCGGATCGACGTTCATGCCACACACGGGGTCGAGGATGTTCGACGCGGATTCGCCACTGGTGGTCATTGTCGTATCCGACGGCGATGGGCCCGAGGCGAAGCGGGCGGGATCGCGCTCGAACTTCTCGCGGCAGTGGTCGGAACAGAAGTACACGACGTGACCGTCGTGGTGAACTCGAGCGGGTGCGTCGCCGGTGCGCACCTGCATCCCACACACCGGGTCGATGGCGTACCCCACGCCCCCACCGAAGCGTCGTCGATTCTTCGCCATCCACCACACGCCTCCGGCGAGGACGAGGAAGACGAGGTTGAGATAGGTGGTGTAGTTCCACTCGAAGTGAGCGCCGGCAACGTGGAATATTCGCCGCGAGGGGACCGCGCCGAGCCCCGCGAAGATCAGCTGGGTGATCAGACCCGCCACCACCATGATCACGTAGAAGAGGCCGATGAGGCGAAGGGTGAGTTGCCCTCCGTAGAGTTTGCGATAGATCAGGATTAACGGCATCGCGATGAGGTCGGCGAAAATGAAGGCGATGACTCCGCCAAAGGAGATGCCCCCGGACCACAAGGCGGCGGCGAGCGGAACGTTGCCGATCGAACAGACCCAACTGACGACCGCGATGAGCGGCCCCACCGCGGCGTTCTCGACGTCCGTCCAGAATCCATGGCCGTGGAGGAAGACGTCGCTCCACGCGTGCGAGGGGACGAGCACCGCGAGAAAGCCAGCGATGACGTAGCCGATGAGTAGCTCACGTCGCAGCATGGTGGCGTCGGCCACGGCGTAACTTGATGCGTCGGACCAGGCGGCGGACGAGCGGAACTTCGCCGCGAGGGGGAGGGCTTCGAGTTCGACTTGTCGCTCTTCGCTTACGCCGGTCATGGCGGTGTGGTCGTGCGCACTCCCGTGACCGGGGTTACCTGGTGCCACGGGCGAGTTCGCGTCGTGACTTTCGCCCCGAATCCGTTCGAGGGCGCGACGCACCACTGGCGCGCTGAAGACCATCGCGCCGCTGAGCGCGAGTAGGACGATCATGACGGGTCCGCCCACGAACTCCGCCACCGCGAATTGCCACCCGAGCAGAATCAGCATCACGATGCCGAGTTCGACGACCAGATTGGTGGAGGCGATCATGAAGATCATCGCGGAGGTGAAGTCGGCGCCTTTGGCGAAGAGTGACTTCGCCATGGCCGAGGCGGCGTAGGAGCAACTCGAGGACACCATGCCGTACCACGAGGCGCGCACGACCGCTCGTGGTCGATGATCTCCGAGTTTCGCGCGCATTTGCTCCTTCGAGACGAAGGCCTGCACCACGCCCGAGAGGGTGAAGCCCAGCACGAGTGCCCAGAGGGTCTCCCAGAACATGAAGAATCCTTCGCGCAGACCGTGGCCCAGATCCACGAGCGACGTCGCGATGGCGACGACCCCGGTCACGACTTCACCAGTCGAGCGATCGCCCGGGACGCCTCTTTGAGTTTGAGGTCCTTTTCGGCACCTCCCATCGTGACCGCGTCGACGACGCAGTGCTCCATGTGCTCGTCGAGCAGGTGCAGGGCCACACCCTGAAGCGCGCGCGTCACCGCGGAAATCTGCTGGAGGACGTCGATGCAGTATCGGTCGTCCTCGACCATCTTGGTGACACCGCGTACCTGACCTTCGATGCGCTTGAGGCGTGCGAGGACGTTGACCTTGGCGTCGTCGTAGCCGCGAGTCGTGCTCACCTCGGTCCGCCTCTCATGATAATTATACCCCTAGGGAGTATATGAGGAGGGCCTCGGCGACGTTCGAGTGGGCAGGAGGTCCCCCCGGCTCAGCGGGTAGTTCGAACTCGCTGCGTCGATCGGCGCGAGTCTCAGGCGTCGTCCACGAGACGGATGATCCCCGCGCCCGGCTCCGGGGACAGGCGAAGGAGCTGTACGTCGTAGGTCGGACCGCCCTCGACGGGACTGTTCGTCCGCCATAGGCCTCCATCGAGATCGGGCGCTGGGCCGATTCGGATCGCTCGCTCATCCGCCGCCGAGGCCGGGCCGGCGCGGCTGCGATGGCGGGAGTCGTGGGCATGTAACCGACGACGAGGTCAACCTCGTTCTCGCGCGCCACCTGGGCCGTCGCGAGGGCCTCACGGAGACCACCGCTCGTCGCCAGTTTGACGTTGACCATCTCCACGGCGCGTCGTCGGAGTAATTCGCGTCATTACCGGCGCGTCCATACGGCCTCGTCAGCCACGATCGGCGTTGGGGTGTGGTTGGTGAGAAAAGCGAACTATTCGATGTCGGCGCATTCCACCCGCTGCTCGATCAATTCGATATCGACCGCGGCGTCGTGAAGATTCGTGTTGACACGTCGACGCGTGGTGGGATGTTGTGTCCGACAATCTCACGAATCTTGATGATGGTCGTCCGGTCGTCGCCTCGCGCACCCACTTTGATCTTGGGGGTGCGAAATCCTCCTTGGCGTGCTCGAGGGCCGTCGCGAGAACGATGTTAGGGCTTTCGTCCACGATCGTCGCCCACGACGTCATGTCGGTACGTACTTCTTCGTCGGGCCCACCGAGGGATGAAACAGGGGATCGCCGTCGTGGCGCGCGGTGAGTTCGTGGATCGCGCAGTCGAGAGAGGTGTGTGTCGACGAGTTTCCCATGGTCGCACGTGGGTGCGTCGCTGAGCGCGCCCGGATCATCCACTCCTCGACCGATCTTCGCCTCTCGAAGGGGACCCCCGACGGCCACTGCAACGCTCGCGGTGCTCTCGTCGGCGACGCGCCAAATCGTCGAAGTCCCGCCCCAACGCGATCCCCCATCGCCGTCCATCACCTCCCCGATAAGCGCGTCGACAACGCGGGCCGTGCGCGCCGTGGTCACGAATGGTCGCCGCAAGGCGACACAACGATAGTGGAGGGTCACTCGATCAATGTGCGGCACGTCACGCCCGTCGGCGACCCTTTGTGGTGGACAACTGCCCCCACGGTATCGAAAGGAAACTCCCGAATCCCTCGACACCACGCCACGTCACGTCTCGCGTCGCCGGTCGCGAACCAACGAAGTGCCAACTGGCGCAGACCGGGCGCGGCACTATCGTCCTGGCGCAGTAATCAGACTCGACATTCCCTGGTGATTCCTGCGACCCACGCGGATTCCTACGGACTTTTCCTTCGAGGTTCATCTCGCTTCCTCGAAGCGACCAGGGGAGGGATTTCGACTTGATCCCTCCTACACTGGTCCAATGGCCAACCGCCGAGTCGCGCTACTTGTCGTGGTGGGGATATTCGTGAGCCTCCTCAGTGGGACCGTCACGACGGCGACGACATCGGCGTTGACGCTCCGTGCACGTCCGCTGCAGGTGGGTGTACTCTCCGATGATTTCTCCTCCACGGCGGACGGATGGATACTGGGAACGGGCCCCTGCGGACTGACCTCGCGTTGTCTCCTCCTCGACCACACGACGAACGGCGGAACGAGTTGGGCGCGAGTGCCGCTCCCCGCGCGACTGCGCTCGAATGCAAATTTCCAGATCAGAATGGGATACGCGTCCCCGGCCGCGGTAGGCGGACTTTCCGTTCGGTTCGCGAATCCGTTCGATGGATGGATCTCGGGTTCGATGACCGGGAGGGTCGTGGCGCCGGGCTTCTCCAACGGAATCTCGGACCTCGTCGTCTGGTCGACCCACAACGGTGGAGCGTCCTGGAGCGCCGCCACACCGCCCAGTCTTGGGGGCGCGAGCTCGTACTTCGACTTGGAATCCTCCGCGACGAAGGTCTACGTCCTGGGCGCCGAAGCATCGAACACTAATGCGGTCGTTGATTCCTCACCCGTCGGAATGGATCATTGGACGCGTGCTTCTGTGGCACCCCTATCGCTCCCCGCGGGCGGCAGTCAGCCCTATGGAGCGATGACACTTTCGGATGCACATGGTTGGTTGGCCGAAGGCAACGATCGCGGGGTCACGGGCAGTGCCGAGCTCAACGCGAAAGGTCAGTGGGTACCGTGGACAGCCCCGTGCGCCTCCGTGGGGTACTCGATGGCGTTCCCCGAGGCGTCGTCGCCCTCGCGTCTGACGGTAGCGTGTCAGTTAGGGGGGTACGGGCAGAGCCCGGTCGTCGGGGGACCACTGGGCGCGAAGGTAGGGTCAACGTGGCTGCGCATTTCGACCAATGGTGGAGCGGCCTTCCACTGGGGTCCTCAGATCGGCGCAACGTACGCCGACAGTGCGTTGATCTTGGCAGCGCCCTCAGCCACACACTTCTTCGCCGCCGCTTCGAGCGCGCCCACGTCATTGACGGCGACTTTCGATGGGGGTCGCCATTGGATCCGGGTGTTACACGGGGACATCATCTCGCTGACTTTCCTGTCGCCTACTTTCGGATTCGGATTCGGCTTCGCGGGAGGCTACGGCACCGCGGCGGAAGCGATCGAGACGCTCGACGGCGGACATTCGTGGCGGGTAATCGCGAAGTAACGCTCGAAGGTGCACCGAGACGTCATCGCTCCCGTTCGGGTGACGATTTCGAGGAACCGGGCGGCGTCTCGTCGGCGCTACAGAGTCGTACCGATCGCCATTCAGTAAGCGAGCGTACACGCCGCGGCGCGCGCAATCTTTGCATCTCGTCGCGACGAATTTAGATGACCTTCGACGTCGGGGGGAGTCGTCGACGATTCGATGATGGAAAAAACCCGCTGACGTAGTCGGCCGCCCAGATTCTGCGCCAACATGATCGCGACGATGCGGGCATCTTAGGGGGGCACCCACAATATTTCACCTATCGCGTCAAGAGCGGACGTGGAACGGTATCGCCTCCAGATGAGTCGGTCGTGCACGAGATTCCGAGGTCACCCTCCATCCACTGTCTCCGTCCAAACCCACAACCGCCCAGGGGTGATAGATGGCAATCCTTGTCGTTCGGGTTGATCCGGGCCGTAAGTCCCTCCGCGAGCACCCTCGCTGCCCGAAGGCCCACGAGGAGTCCGACATGTTCCCTCGATGGTGGACGATCGGCACGCGTCCCGGTCGGTTCGACCGAGCCGCCAGAATCCGAAGAACCGTCAATCGTCGTGGCCGGATTTCCAGTGCTCACATGGATCCAAAGAATTCTTTAACACGTTGGACTTTCCTAGGAAATTCGTCGGAGCGGGTGACGGGGATCGAACCCGCATGGCCAGCTTGGAAGGCTGGAGCTCTACCATTGAGCTACACCCGCGCGTCTGTATTCAGACCTCATGGAGTCTAGAACACGAGGCATAGGCTGGTGACGTGGAAGACACGCTCTACGAGCAGGTGGGTGGTCTCGCCTTTTTCGAACAATTGGTGGATGGTTTCTACGATGTGGTCGCCACCGACGAACTGCTACGCCCCATGTATCCCGAGGATCTCACCGAGTCCAGGCGCCATCTGGTCCTTTTCTTATGTCAGTACTGGGGGGGCCCCACCACGTACATGGATGAGCGAGGGCATCCGCGACTGCGCATGCGCCATGCCCCATTCCGTATAACGAAGAAAGCGCGCGACGGGTGGATTCACGCCATGACGTGCGCCCTTGATGGTGTGCGGGACCAACTCAACGACGAGCAGTACGAGGAGATGATGGCCTATTTCACTATGGCGGCCAATCAAATGCGTAACGTGTGACGTGGTCCAAGCGCCATACGAGCACCTTCTTCGGGTGCTGAGGTGAGCCCACGTCTGCGCCTCGAGGAGGGTGAAGCAACGGTCATCAGCGTCACGCCCGTCGCCGAGGGGCTCCTGGGGCCTCTTATCGTTTTCGTTCTTCTTGAGGGGGTAATCATCGCTTTCGCCCCCAAATGGTCGTTGCTACATCACTACGAGGCATTCGTGATCCTCGTGGTCGGATTTGTGCCGGCCCTCGTGATCGTGGGGCGGTCGTGGCGTTGGCGATCGCACAAAGTGATCGTGACGACGCGACGCGTCGTGATGTACGGCGGCGTCCTTAGTCGATATTCGACTGAGATCGATTTTCGCGAGATTGTCGCCACCCACGCAACGCAGTCGTGGCGTGAGCGCGTGCGTCGTCGTGGCACCGTGCTACTCGACCTCCCGTCGGGCACCGTAGCGCTACCCCCTGTGCGTCAACCTGCGGCGCTACGACGACTTATCGACCGCACTCGGCGCGACGCCTCCTCGGCGTCGCGGGACTGGGAGCAATGGCTGCACGATCCCTCCACCGATAATTTTGGGGACGACTCATTTGAGTGAAATCAGTTCCCGCGCGTCCATTACCGTGGGGGTATGAATAAATATCGGTGCACCGCGTGTGGGAACTTGACACGCTTCGACGTGGTCGAAACCACGACGGTCCGTTCGTTTCACCACTTCACCGTGGGCGGTGAGTTGACGATTGAGGAACCCGAGGTGATTTCACGCGTCGTGGACTCCGTGTCGTGTCGCTGGTGCGGGCACGGTCGCGGCGTGGAGGTACTCGCCGAGGGCGAGTAAGGGTGCGCTCAATCGACTCACCTCGAGATCGGTCCGCACCGTCGCACTTTGCGGGGATGTCGCTCTCGGGCGAACCACTTGAGTGCGACCTCGATGCACTGACGCTCGTACTCGCCGTCAAGGAGGAGTGCATGGGTTGTCGCAACGTGATCGAGGCACCGGCGAACTCCTTTGGCGAGGTTGCGGTGTTGATCGTGGCGAGCGCGATGCCCTCCGAACCCTGGTGGTCGACGTCGCCGCATCGTGTCGTGATCTCAGCGCCACTCCTAATGGCGCTTGACGTCCGCTGGCCTCCGTTCTACGTCCTCGTCGATCCGGTGGTGGGTCGCGTCGTGACCGAGGGGGTCATATTCGGTTCCGAACAGGTCCGCGAGGAGATTGCCCCGTATCTCGTGTAACAGGCGACGAGGAGAATGTGACGGACCGAAAGGGGCATCATGTCCGGTAGTGAATTATCCATTAGTTGTACCGATTGCGTGCGGCGTTCCACTCCTGACTGCGAGGACTGTCTCGTGACGTTCGTGCTGGGTGACCTACCAGAGAAACTAACGATGAGTTCGGAGTTCGCCGATGCGGCAGGACTCTTGTCGAGTCAAGGGATGATTCCTCGATTGAAGTTCCACCGAGTGGCCCCCGACGCGTGAGTGGACGGCTACTAACGTAGGACGATGGCCCGCCACCTCTTGGTGACCAACGATTACCCACCCAAGACCGGTGGTATTCAGGTCTACCTCTACGAACTCTGGAGTCGTCTGGAACCGGGTCGCGCGGTTGTGGTGACGGCGTCGTCGCATCCAGATGCCGAGGCGTTCGACGCTCGTAGTGAACTCGTGATCGAACGAGTGACGGCGTCGACTCTCTTCTTGCCCTTGCCGCGCACGTTGCGGGTGATTGAGTCAGCAATCGAACGCCACCAGCCCGACCTCGTCCTGCTCGATCCCGCTTGGCCCCTCGGGCTGTTAGGGCCTCGTCTCTCTCGTCCCTACGGCGTCGTCCTGCACGGTGCGGAAGTGACCATCCCGGGGCGACTTCCCCTGGTGGCTTCGAGCATGCGCTACGTTCTTCGTCACGCGAGCGTGGCGGTCTGTGCCGGGACCTATCCGGAGAGTGAGGCGCGGCGCATTGCGGCGGAATGGATGCCCCCAGTCATCCAAGTTCCGCCCGGCGTCGATACCCAACGATTCACACCCTCGGACCCCTCGGGTCGCGCCCAGGTACGTCGACGTCTCGGTCTCGACCCGGACGCGCTGCTGGTCAGTTCATATTCACGTTTGGTCCCGCGCAAAGGGATGGACACTTTGATTCGTGCGAGCGCGTCGCTGCACTCGCGCTATCCCCACCTGCAGGTAGCCATTGGCGGCGCGGGCCGTGACCGGGCCCGACTGGAGAAACTGGCGCGTCGCCATTCGGCGCCCGTCGTTTTTCTGGGTCGAGTGAATGACGACGAACTCTCACCGTGGCTCGGGACGAGCGATCTAATGGTCATGGCGTGCCGTAGCCGGTGGATGGGTCTGGAGCAAGAGGGATTTGGCATCGTCTTCGTCGAGGCGGGGGCCAGTGGCGTGGCTCAAGTGGCGGGACGTTCCGGAGGGAGCCACGAGGCCGTGCGCCACGGCGTGACGGGCCTAGTGGTGGACCAGGCCCGTCACGACAACGCGTTGGCCGACGCGATGGTCGCTTTATTCGACGACGACGAACTCCGATCCCAGTTCGCGCATAATGCTCGCGAACTCGCTTGTCGGGAGTTCGACTGGCGGGTGTTGGCCGAGCGTCTCGGTTCGGCCCTCGCACCCTTCGACAACTGGGGCGTCCGTCGTCCTGTCTAAAGTAGAGGTCGAGGAGGTGTCGTGGTTCAGCGTACGACGCAGTCAATAGTCGTAGCGGCCGCGCCGTCCGCGGTCTATTCCGTCGTCGTCGACTTTGACCGTTATTTCGAGTGGGTGGCGGATCTCAAGAGCATCGACGTCCTCGAGTGTGACGCCGACGGCCGCGCCCTCGAAGTCGCCTTTCGCGCGGCTGCATTTGGTCGTTCGACCAAGTACTCGCTGCGTTACGACTACTCTCGTGCTCCCGACGCCCTGAGTTGGTACCAATCGTCGGGCGACGTGACACGAGAACTGCATGGGTCTTACTCGTTTCTTTCTCGCGACGCGCATGACACCGAGACGACCGTGACCTACGAACTCGAGGTCGAACTCGCGGTACCGGTCCCCCAGTTCATACAGTCGCGCGCGACGTACCGCATTCAGCGTCAGGCGCTCAGTGAACTTAAGCATCGCGTCGAGGAACTGTCGTGAGTGACGTGGCGGTCGGTCTGGACGTCGGCGGCACCAAGGCGTTGGCCGTCCTCGTTACTCGTGAGGGCGAAGTCCTCGACGAGATTCGTACCTTCACGCCCCACGACGCTCAGGGAGGCGCCGGTGCCGCAACCGCCAAGGTGCTCGCTGAGCAGGTCGCAACCTTCGCGCAACGCCACCGACTCGATCCGGTCGATCTGCCCATCGGCATCGGCATGCCCGGTATGGTACGGCGTGATGGTCGTCTCGCCTTCGCACCGAACCTACAGACTGTCTCGGGGGCGTCGTTTCCGGATTTACTGAGGGAGTCCTTGGGCGCCGAGCGTGTCTACATGGAGAATGACGGCAATTGTGCGGCATTGGGTGAATACGCCTGGGGCGCGGGGCGCGGCATCGACAACTTCGTCATGGTCACGTTGGGTACGGGCATCGGTGGTGGCATCATCGCCAACGGTGCCCTGGTGCGAGGTCAGAGCGGTTTCGGCGGCGAGATCGGTCACATGGCGGTGCAGGCGCGTGGGGCGCTCTGTGGTTGTGGTGGCTACGGCTGCTGGGAGCGCTACGCCTCGGGTGGGGGATTGGCGCGCCTCACCTCGGAGTGGGCTGCCGAGGGTCGACTCCCCACGCTTGTCCGTCTGCGCGGGGGGGCCGATGGGGTTACGGGCGAGGACGTGACGCGCGCGGCCCGCGAGGGCGTCGAAGAGGCGGTCGCCCTAATGAGGGACGTGGCCTGGTGGCTGGCGCGCGGCCTGGCCAATCTCGTGGCGATCCTCGACACGGGGAACTTCGTTATTGGTGGTGGCCTCTCAGTGGCGGCGGACCAATTGTTGCCCAGTGCGCGTGAGTTTCTGGTGGACCTCACCTTCGGCTACGACAAACGCCCGCCCGTCGTCGTCGCTCCCTCGGACCTTACTGTTCACGCTGGTGCGTTGGGTGCGGCCAAGGTCGCTTTCGACCGACAGTCGTGAAGGTCGGTGTTCTGCTCCCTACGTTTCGCGACAACGCTCGCGACGCGCTCGCGGCCGCGCGGCGTAGTGAGGACCTTGGGGTCGACGGCGTATTTGCCTACGACCATCTGTGGCCCATGGGTTCGCCGACGCGACCCTCCCTCGCCCCCTTCGCGGTACTGGCCGCCGTCGCCCATCGTCATCGCGCCCTGAGCGTCGGGCCCCTGGTGGCGCGCGTGGGAATGGTCGGAAGGGATCACCTCATCACGCAGTTTCGTTCACTGCACGAGCTCGCGCCGGGCCGGGTCATCGCCGCGGTGGGCACCGGTGACGTCAAATCTCGCGACGAGCTCGAGGCCT
>JAJZEN010000163.1 GCA_021828545.1 Actinomycetes bacterium | reverse complement strand
TTCCGTCGTCCAAGACGTGCCACACATGTGGTCACGTCCAGGACATTGGCTGGTCCGAGCACTGGACCTGCGAAGAGTGCAACTCCTCACACCAGCGCGACGACAATGCCGCCATCAATCTCGCCCGGTGGGCGAGCCTGGGTTCAGTTGGAGCCCCGGTGAAGCGTGGAGCCGAGCATCAGACTGAGTCTCACTCAGCGGCTGGCGATGACACGCGCAAGGGAGGCCCGACACCTGTCGGGCCGAACAACTCCGTGAGGAGTGCGGCATGAGTGGACTCACTAGAGATCACTCGGTCGCAACGGTAGGCGCATCGATCGTCACTCCGTTGCGCGAAGGAGACACGACGTATCCTCCGGGACGCGTACCTTGGTCTCGCCGACGACGGGGCGTACGACGGTGGCGTCGAACCCGCTCGTTGGTGCGGACGCCAAGGAATCGCGACTCCGTACCCTCAAAAATCGCGCGACCCCGCACTCCGCGTCCGTGCGGATCGCCCTCAGGTCATCTGGGTCGCGAGCTCGATGGTTGATCGTCGACGACCTTCACTTCGCCACCCTGTCGTACCCGTGGTCATCGGGGATCATCCTTGCGCCAACGGTGTGCGTCAGTCGTCCCTCGCGGCGTATCGGAGACAACCCACATCGGATCGAGGATCATTAGCGAGGGCGTGGCCGATAAGACTTAGGGAACCGAGATCGTACGTCGACGCCCCGCCACCTCGTCCTGGCGAGACCGGTCGAGAACGACGGGGTGCGCGTTGAGGGGGTGAGCGGCGCCCGAAGGGCTGGGGTGGCGCGCACGTTCGTTCGACGCTAGGGCATGGCCCGAGGGTGAACGGGCGTCGAGGGGGTACGCGCCGACGACGGCCACCGCGAGGAGGACAATGAGGGGTCCCGAGTTCACATCGGTCGACTGACCCGAAGTCAAGTCGCCCAAACCTTGAACGAGGACCCACCCGACCAGGGCCACGGTCACGCCGAGTCCGACGGACGCGTTTCGAGTCCATCCCGGCACCAGGGCCCAGATCGCGACGAGCACGTTGACGGCGGTGAGGGCGGCGGCCGTCCAACTAGGGAATCGGATCAGGGCGAGGTGGTGGTCGATCCCCGCAATCCACCCCGGCGAACCAGCCTGCGCGCCGCGCAGCATCATCGTCAAGGACATCGCGGAGTTGTTGCCAGCGACCAGTTGCAGTACGGCTCCGGTCAGCCAGAGCCCACACCAGGCGGGAAGCGCGAGCCACGACGGGGGCTGGTCACTACGTCCGTCGCGGGTCGGCCACGCCAAAACGGCGATCACCCCGTAGAGCAGGGCGGCACCGGGGGCGCCGGAAAGTACTGTCGCGCCCGCCGTGACGCCACCCAGTCCTTCGCCCACGACCCAGACCGAGAGCGCCCAAGCGATTGAAGTGAGGAGGGCGACGCGAGTGAAACGTCGAGTCAGTAGACCCACGCCCAACGCGATCTGGATGAGCGCGAAGCCCCCGTTCGCCAGTACGGGCGACGCCGACTCCAGCGCCGCCACCACGTGAAGGGGAGAAGCCATTATCGCCGGTAGTCCGTGTCGGGCGGGGGAGAGAATCTTGCGCGCGAAGTTCGGGCCGAACATGCTCGGTTGGCACTGCAGGGCACCGTCGAGTAACCAAAGCACGGCCAGACTGACTTGCAGGTGACGACGAGAGATGCGCATGAGGCTCCTTCGCGAAACGAGTTGGCGGCGCCGGCGACCACCGCGAGTGCAATGGTCGCCGGCGCCTGGGGGAGACACTGGAATTAATTCACCGAGAAGTACAAGAACAGATTCGTGGGGATGACCGGCGTGGTCAACTTCTTAGCGACCTGCTGGTTCAAGAACGTGAAGGACTTGTGCGAGTTGATCAAGTTCCACTCGGCCAGGCTGGTGACACCGATAACCTTGACGTCCCACCATTCCGCCTTGCCACCGTTGAGCGTCGAAATGAAGTGCTCGTGACCAGGGGTCGCAGAGTTCCTCAACGCGTTCGTCAGTTGGGCGGCCGTGAGCTGCGGGTACAGAGCCTTGAGGTCCGGCTCGAGGCGGGTCAAGTCAATCGTTCCGGGGTGGTCCACGCAGGCCAATCCCGCCGGGCACTCCATCGACGCCATCGGAACGTTGAAACCGAGCGGCACCGTGATGTACAACGGGTCGAAACTCTTCGCGGGCGGTACGACGAAGTTCGCGCCCGCCTCGCAGCCCGACGTCGCCACCGACGCCACGTGCTTGTCGCAGTAGAAGCCCTGGGAGTAGGTGAAGCTAACGGTGCGACCATTGAAGAACGACTTCGTCATACCGAATTGGTTGATGCCGACACCTTTTTGCGTCGCGTTACTCGGTGTCGGAGCGGTAGCAGCGGAAGCAGCCGCAACTCCCACGCCGCCCGCGACGACGATCGCGACGGAGGCGACGAACACCCTCGCGCGGTTTGTGACCTTGATCATTGTAGTTTTCCCTTCTCTCCCGACCACGGTGATCGGGCGACGTATATGTTCGTCACCGTGCGCCCACCCGGATGTCGAGAGTACGAAGAAATATTTCGCGCCAGCGCGCGACCACGCCATCGCTGGCGACGAGGGCCCGCGGACGACGAGAATGATTCGTGCGCGCCAGTGACGTTAGAAGGACCACGAGTGCGTTCGACGTTCCCTGGACCCCACGTCGAGGCGCGTTTCGCGCACCATGAGTCAATGCGCCGCGACGCTGTCGGGGACCACGTTGCGTTACGTTGGTGTCGCGACGCGTCGGCGGGTCGCCCGTTATGAATGTCCCTCGCACCGAGTCCCCTACAGTGTTTTACGTGGGTGAGGCGAATGACGTGGGAATGGTCCGTCGCCCCGACGTGGACTGGTCGCCGTTTCGAAAGAAATTCAACTTACGCATTCGTCATGCCGTAGGACTGACGCAAGACCCACCGCCGATGTGCGAGGATCCATCGTCGTCGTACATGCCGGTGGACGGTGTCGCGCGTCTGGTGCACGGGGACCTCTCCACCATGATCATCGGTGGACTCGGATCGTTGTTTCTCCAGATGCTCCACCCCTACGCCATGGCCGGCGTGGCCCAGCATTCTCGCTACCAAAATGACGCGCTGGGTCGTCTGCTCCAGACGGCCAATTTCATTGGGCACACGACCTACGGCTCCACGACTCGCGCGCACCTCGACATCGAACGGGTGCTGGCGGTGCACGAGGCGGTCCGCGGCGTGGCCGACGACGGGGTCGCGTACTACGCCAATGATCCTCACCTCCTCGCGTGGGTGCACGCCTGCGAAGCGTCGATGTTCCTCGCGGCGTATCAGCGCTACGGTCGCGTTCGTCTGAGCGCGTCGGAGGCGAATGACTACGTCGGCGAAATGGCCCAACTGGCGCGTGACCTTGGTGGGGAGGATCCACCGACCACGGTGGCGCAACTCTGGCGCCAGATCAACTCCTTCCGGCCCGAACTGCGACTGAGCGCCGACGGACGTGAGGCGCGTTCGTTCGTGGCCGAGGGTTTCGTCCAGGGATGGAGTCAGACTCGCGCTCATCGCTTCGCGGTGCGCAGTTCCTACGGCATCTTGCCCGACTGGGCGCGTGAGCAACTAGGGGTGACGGTGTCGCCGTTGGTGAGTCGAGCGCTGGTCACTCCGGCCACTCACGCCCTGTGCGCGGTGGTGCGGCGGTTCGTTCCCCCGACCGAACGCGTTCACGTCGCTCGGTAAACTCTCGCGATGGAGTACACGAGCCATTGCGACCACCTGGCGCTCGAGGGCGCGCGGTTCGCACAACTCGCCACCACCGCAGACACCGGTCTGATCGTGCCGGGGTGCCCGGGGTGGAGCGTCGCCGACCTGCTCGCGCACGTCGACTTCGTCCAACGGCGGGCGTGTCACTGGGTGCGGGTCCGTGCCACCCAGCGGATCTCGGCGCGTGAAATGGACCTCCCGCGTGGTCCCGTGGACGCGCCGCGACTCGAGGAGGGCCTCGAGGAACTCCTGGTCACTCTCCGTGGAAGTGATCCCGAGACGCCGATGTGGGCGTGGGGCGAGGATCAGCACGTACGGTACTGGGCTCGTCGACTCCTGCACGAGACGCTCGTGCATCGCGTGGACCTCGAGGACGCCCTTGGGATCTCTCCCGTGATCGATCCGGAAGTGGCCATCGACGCCATCGACGAATTTCTCGGTAACGTGGCGTCCTCGCGCGACTTCTCGCCGAACGTGGCGAATCTGGTTGGCCAGGGCGACGTCCTCGAGTTTCGCGTCGAGGGCGCTCGCAGTTGGAGCGTGCGCCTGGATCCCCAGGGCTTCACGTTCCTGTCGCAACGACCGTCCCCGGACGCAATATTGGCGGGCGACGCGACGCAGATGCTGCTCGTGCTCTACGGGCGTCGGCGTCTCGACCCGACGGCACAACGGTTATCGGGTCGCCGTGAACTCCTCGAGCACTGGATCGAGAACTCGGCGTTGCGCTGAGGGTGACCCCTCAGCGCGACAGACTGAGTGAGCGCAGAAGTTGACGAGTCAGGGAACTGGACTTCGCGTACGCCTTACGTCGCGCGTAGCGCTGGCCGTAGGCCACGGGGCCGTGTGACAGCGCTTCGGCGTTACCCATTATGCGGGCGTCGCGGTAGAGCTGGGAGCGAAGACTTCGACGTCGGGCCACGTTTTCTCCTTTGTCGGTAACGACACTAGCCTCACGTGAGGCACCGCGAGGTCGACGCCCCCGCGAACGACGCCCCACGTGGGCCTTCGCCCCGCGTCGTGAGGGTCCCTGGGGTGAGTAGGGGACCCGCGACGTAACCTGGAGTCGACGGGGGACTGATGACACGTCGCGGCGGCGCGAAGAAAATGACAATCCGGGCCATCGACCGCGTCACCTTGGCCCTGGCGTTGCTGGCCCTCTTCGCGGGCTTCGCCCAGTTCGGGGCCGTGGCCGCCCTCGCCGACGTGGCGCGACACTTCGGGCACGTGACGAATTCCACCTCCCTCGCGAGTCAGGTGGGACTCTCGGGTTCGGTGCTCGGACTCGGACTCGCGGCACTGCGGGTGGCCTCGCTCGGGGCGCTACCCCTCGCCTCACTGGCGGACCGACTCGGGCGCGTGCGACTGGTGCGTCAGACCTTGTGGTTGGGCCTCGCGATCACCGCCGCCGCCGCACTCAGTCCCAACTACTGGATCTTCGTGGCCTGCTTCGCCCTGGGCCGTCCGCTACTCTCGACCGCGTCGACGTTGGTGCAGGTTATGACGGTGGAGCTGTCCTCGAGCGCCCAGCGGGTCGGTCGGCTCGCGGTGGTGGCCGCCGGCGCGGGCGCCGGGGCGGGACTGTCGGCGATTCTTCACGGGGCGATTCGCTCCTCGGGCTCCTTCCGTTGGTTGTTCGCGGTGGCGATCCTGCCGGTGATCGTGATCTCGGCGGTGCTCGCGCGGGTCCCCGAACCGGTGACGCGCGACACCGAACTCCTGGCGAGGGTGGGGGCGGTGCCGCGAGCGCATCGCAACCCGCTCTGGCGGGTCGCGATCGTCGTGGGCGTCTTGGGGATGATCGGCGGACCGGCGAGCGGCTTCGTCTTCGTCTACGGTGAGAGCGTCTTGCATATCGCGCCGTCCAAGGTGGCCCTCATGGTCAGCCTGGCGGCACTGACCGGGTTGGCGGGATTGCTGCTCAGTCGCGTGCTCGCCGCGCGCTGGGGTCGCCGCCTCACCGTGGCCCTGGGTCTCGTGGGGTCGGGTCTCGCGGCGACGCTGGCGTACGGTGGTGGTGCGACAGCGTTCGTCCTGGGGTACCTGTTGGGTGTTGGCGCGGGCGGGCTCGTGACCCCAGTGCTCACCGCCCTGGGGACCGAGATCTTCCCCCACCACGTGCGCGCGACCGCCGCGGGGTGGCTGGTGGTCGCGGGCGTCGTGGGGGCCACGCTCGGACTGGCCCTCTTTGGCTGGGTGGGCGACGTTGTCAACGGCGCGGGCTCGTCGGCGCTGCGCTGGCCCGCCGTCGTCACCTTCTTGCCCTTGCTCTGGACGGCGGTGTTACTGCGGCCCCTACCCGAAGGGGCGAACTTCGAGGTGGATTAGGTGGCGCGCGCCCCCAGGGTGACGTCGGCGCGCAACGCGCGGTGGTCGCTGCCACCATTGGTCGCCGCCGCGTCGACCCGTCGCCACGGGCCACGCCCGAGGACGTGATCGATCTGGGAGTGCGGGTGCGCCGCGGGCCAGGTGCGCGCGCGCGCCAGAGTGGTCCACCCCGGGAGGAAGAGGCGCAACAAGGGGCGCCAGCAATTGAAGTCACCCGCCAGAATCTTCGGACGCGCGGGGTCGAGTTCGGCCACGATGCGACGCACGCGCCGGTACAAGAGGGGTGAGCCGTGGCTGAGGTGTGCGCCGTGCACGGCCAGGACGTCGACGGCGACGCCCTCGACACGCAGTCGCGCCACGATGAGGGCCCGGCGCACCTTCTCGCGGGGGAGGCGACCCAGTGGTCGTACCTCGAGGGACTCAATGGGGTACGAGGTGAAGAGCCCCAATCCCCAGTCGCCCGATTCGACCCGGACGCGCGCGCGTCGGTGCGCCATTTGTCGCGCGGTGAGATCGCGGTGCTCGCGAAAGTACAGGCCTCGTTCGCCGGTGAAGTGCGCCAGGAGCGGTTGCCAGCGTCGGGGGCCCTCCCCGGTGGTGACGCGCTCGGCGCGCGCGAGGGGCACGAACTCTCCGGTCATGGCGAGGCGCTCCTGGAGTTCGCGCACGAAGTCCGTCCCGTCGTCGCCGCGCCAGAGTTCGGGACAGATCGCGACGTCGGGCGCGAGGCCGATCAGATGGTCGAGGGCGTCGGTCGGGCGACCCCACCCGTCGACACCGGCGTGCAGATTGAAAGTTACGACACGCACCCGGCAACTGTACGCGTCGTGACCCGGCCCGTGTGGCAAGGTCTTAGGGTGGGATCTGTAAATGTGGCCTTCGGGCACCGACTGTGGTGGGTCGACGCCTTCATCGGGGAGGCCGAACGAGGGAATCCCGCGGTGGTGGTGTTGCTCGAACGTCAGATGGAGGACGCCGAACTCCAACAGATCGCGTTTGAACTGGGTGTGTCCGAGACCGCGTTCGTGCGCCGCAGCGGGGACGTCTGGTCCCTACGTTGGTTCACTCCCACGGTCGAGGTCGACCTCTGCGGTCACGCCACCCTGGCGACGTTGCACGTCTTGCTCAACGAACTGGGCGTTCCGGGGGGCGAGTTCTATTTCCACACCCGTTCCGGCGTGCTCTCGGGACGCCGTCACGGAGACGGACTCCTCGGCGTGGACCTGCCGCGCGCGTACGTCGAACCCATGGACCCGTCGGTCCTGGGCGACACGCTCGGACCGGTGAAGGAGGTCTACCAGGCGGGGGCGTCGAGCATGCTGGCGGTGGTGGCGGACTACGACACGCTCTGTGGGCTCCACGTCGATACGCTGGGACTCTTCTTGGTGCCCAGCTCGTTGATCATCGCCGTCTGCGAGGGCGGACCCGACGTCGACGCCGCGATCCGGGTGTTCGCCCCGCGCTTAGGGGTGGCGGAAGATCCGGTCACCGGAAGCGCGATGTGCGCGGTGGCGCCGTGGTGGGCGGACCGCACCGGCGCACCCACGTTGTCGGTGCGCCAGGCCTCGGCGCGTGGCGGCGTGATGTACGCGCGGCTCTTTGAGAAGAACGTCGAAGTGGCGGGCCACACGCGGACCTTCTTCGGCGGCGACCTGCGCGCGTGAGTGACGTGCTGGGTCCGGGCGCCCGAACGCGCGTGCGGCGACTCCCGGAGAAGGCCGCCTACGACGAGGCGACGATCTTCTCGATCCTCGACGCGGCGCTGTTGTGTCACGTCGCGGGGATCGTCGAGGGCCTGGCGATGACGTTACCGACGTTGCACCAACGAGTGGGACGCACGATCTACGTGCACGCGAGCAAGTCCAACGCCCTGTTGCGCGCGGTGCTCACCGCGGGGGAGGCGTCGCTGAGCGTGACCCACTTCGACGGTCTGCGCTTGGCCCGCAGTGGCTTCGAGTCGTCCATCGCGTATCGCTCGGTCGTCGTGGTGGGACCGGTCCGAGAGATCACCGACCCCGGGGAGAAGCTCCGTGTGCTCAACGGCTTCGTCGACGTGGTGCTACCGGGACGTGCGCGCGAGGTGCGACCGATCTCCGCGCGCGAGGCCAACCTCACGATGGTGGTCGCACTGCACATCGACGAAGCGGTGGCCAAGGTCTCGCAGGGACCCACCAGCGACGATCCCGAGGACGCGGCGCGGGCGATCTGGGCGGGTACCATCCCCGCGCGCGTCACCTACGGCGACCCGGTGCCCGACGTCAACGGCGCGATGTCCACCGGTGAGGTGACGTTGTCGCCCTCGGTGCGGCGCCTGCTGGGTGACGCGTGAGCCTCACCTCGGACCTCGTCGCGCAGGTCCGGGCGCTCACCCCGGTCGATCAGCGCGAGGAGGTGTCGATCGCCGCGACGCTCGAGCGGCTCTCGCGGCCCGGTGACCCCTACGACGAGTTCGGCGACGAACACCACGTCACGGCGTCGGCCTTCGTCCTCTCGTCGCGCGGCGTCATCTTGCACCGGCACAAGCGTCTGGGAATATGGGTCCAGCCCGGCGGCCACGTCGATCGAGGAGAGGATCCCCCCGGCGCCGCGTTGCGCGAGACCCTCGAGGAGACCGGTCTAGCGGTGGAACATACGCGCCCGGTCACTCTCTTGCACGTCGACGTGCACGCTGGACCCCGGGGCCACACGCACTACGACCTGCGCTACGTGCTGCTCGCGCGGCCGCTGGACCCCGCCCCGCCGGCGGGTGAGAGTCCCGACGTGTACTGGTTCGACTTCGCGCGGGCCAAGGAGCGCTGCGAGGCGACCATGGTCGCGGCGATCGAGAAACTCGAGTCGTCCGCGCCGCGCTGGACGATGCGAGACTGAACCCGTGGAACCGATCGACGCTCTGCGCTCCCTGACCGACGCCGACCGTTGGATCGAACGTGTCGTGGCCCAACGCGAGCACCTCGCGGAACGGGCTGAACTGGACGCTCTGGAAGTCCAGTTACGGACCCTGTTGCGTGCGCTGCACGACGCCGAGGCGATCGCCGCCCCTGTGCGTCTCGCCTACGAGACCGCGCGCGAGCTCGCCCGGCGCCACTCAGTGCGGGTGGGGGACCTCGAACGCGCCCTGGCCAGTTCGAGCGCCTCGGCGCGCGAACTCACCGCGACGCAGCACGAGCTCGAGCAGGTGCGTAGCCGCGTCGCGGCGGCCGAAGACGACGAACTCCGCCAGCTGATCGAACTCGAACCCCTCGACGAGTCCATCGCGGCCATCAAGGCCCGGGCCCAGCCCGGGGTGGCGCGCCGTAGCGAACTTCAGGGCGAGATCGTCCAGTTGCGCGCCACGCTCGACGACGAGATTACGGCGCTGCGTCTCACGCGCGCCGAGCGCGCCGCCGACCTCGAACCCGAGTGGCGTCAACGTTACGAGCACGCCCTCGCGCGCGCGGGCACCTCGGGGGGCGCCTACGTCGACGCGGGACGCTGTGACGGATGTCGTCTCGCGCTCTCGCCCCTCGACCTCGACCGATTTCGCCACCTCGCGCCCGGCGTGGTCATGGACTGTCCCGAGTGTGGACGCCTGCTGCTCCCGTGATCATCCTTATTCGCCACGGTCAGTCGACCACGAACGAGCTCGGACTCCTGGTGGGACGCGCCGACCCGCCCCTCACCGCGTTAGGCCGCGATCAGGCGCGACGACTCGCGCCGCACCTCGGCGCGGTCGAGGAACTCTGGAGTTCCCCGCTCGATCGCGCGCTCACCACCGCGCGCCTGGCCGTTCCTCACCTCGATCCCCTCGTCAAGGAGGCCTTCATCGAGGTCGATTACGGCTCGCTCGACGGTCAGCGGCTCGACAGCATCACCGACGACCAGTGGCGTCGCTTCGAGGGTGAGCACGACCGGCCCCTGCTCGACGGCGAATCACTGCTCGACGTCGACGCTCGCGTCCACGCCGAGCTCAATCGCCTGCGCGACGACCGCGCGAGCTGGTTGCACCGCGAGGATGAGCACCTGGTCATCGTGAGTCACGTCTCACCGATCAAGTCGGCCGTGACCTGGGCGCTGGGGGTCGACGGGGCCGCGGCGTGGCGTCTGCGCATCGACAACGGTTCCATGACGTGGATCGCCACGCGACGCGCTACCCCGTCGTTGATCCGCGCGAACGTCGTCCCCTAGCGCAGCGCCACGTAGATGGCCGCGAAGTGCAGGCCCGCGCCGAGCAACGTGAAGCTGTGAAAGAGTTCGTGGTAACCGAAGACTCGCGGACTCAGTCGGGGGCGCTTCGCGCCGTAGACCCCGGCGCCCAGTGAGTACACCAGTCCCCCCGCGATCACTAGCGTCAGCACCGTCGCCCCGCCCCCGCGACCGATCTGGGGCAAGAAGGCGACCGCCGACCACCCCACCACCAAATAGGGCAGGGTGTTGACCCACTTGGGCGTGTCGAGGGCGAGTTGGCGGATGGCGATGCCCACCAGGGCGCTCGCGCCGATGACGAGCAGGAGGACCAATCGGATGGTGCCGTGCATGGTGAGCCCCGCGATGGCGAGGTAGCTACCCGAGATGGCGAGGAAGATCGCGGAGTGGTCCGCGCGACGCCACGCGCGACGGCGAGATACGTTCCAGTGGACCCGATGAAAGAGCGCACTCGTGCCCATCATCACCGCCACGCCGAGCACGTAGCACGACACCCAGACCACCTGGGTCCACGTCGCACACCGCGAGTAGAGCAGCGGCGAACAGCCGAGCACGACGACCACGCCCGCTACGTGCAACCAACCGCGAAGTAG
>JAJZEN010000088.1 GCA_021828545.1 Actinomycetes bacterium | reverse complement strand
GTGATCTTTCTGATCACCTGTTCGGGGGTGTGACGCCTTTGCTTCATTGCTGTCCTCCTCGCTCCATTTTGGAGCATTAGGACTCGCATTACTAGTGGATCAGTTCACGGGGATCCGGCCATCTAACCGGATCGGATACTTCGAATTATTGCCGCCTCAACTACGCAGCGCTAGTCCAAGCGAATCCGATCGTTCGCACACAATCTTCTGTCCGCACGGCGTGTCCGCGACGGGCTCTTAGTTGCTGAAATGCAGAAAGAACTTGATGGTACGCTTGGAACAGATAAGCGAAACACAACATAAGGAGCATCTTGAAAAAGACCATTGCAAAGTTATGCAGCGCACTTGTGGTTACCACAATCTTGGGAATTGTTCCGATAATTTCTTCGGTTTCGAGTGCGAGTGCGGCTACTGAAACCGTGTTTCTGATTAGAACAGTATTTGATTACAATACATATATCCAAAGTGATACTCCTTGCGCAGATTGGATATCAACCGTCAGCCATTATACGGAATACTGGTCGAATGGCGAAACCACTGTAACTTCGTACGTGACTAGCACTCAAGTGTATAATTTGTGCTAGTTCAGTGAATCAGTTTTAATTGGTGATTGTTTCGAGGGCCACACTGCCTCGACCTACCTTCTCAAGGATGCTCTCGGCTGAAGCGACCCACACGAAGGGCTTGGGAACTTTGTTGTGCGCGTTCAGGTAGTGCCCGATTGCGCTGATGGGATCGGGCACTGAGGGAAAGACGCCGCGACGAATCGCCTTGTCGGTGATGTCGCGGAACCTGCATTCGACGAGGTTAAGCCACGAACTCGAGGTTGGGGTGACGTGCAGGTGGAAACGAGGGTGCTTGGCGAGCCAGTTCTTCACGTCGAGGTGCTGGTGGGTGGCGTATTTGTCCAAGATCAGATGAACCTGGAGGGACGTGGTCACTTCACGGTCAATCTTCCTTAAGGACTTCAAGAACTTTTCGTGACGGTGACGGGCGCGTGAATCGCGCCGGGACTCTGAGATCACGGTGCCGGTGAGCACGTTCAAGGCGGCGAAGAGCGTGGTGGTGCCATGACGCTTGTAGTCGTGCGTCATGGTGCCCGCACGTCCCTTCTTCATCGGAAGACTGGGTTGGGTCCGGTCGAGCGCTTGAATCTGGCTCTTTTCGTCCATGCATAACGCGACTGCCTTCTCCGGTGGATTCAAGTAGAGGCCCACGACGTCAATGAGTTTCTCTTCGAAGTGCGGGTCGCTCGAGAGCCTGAAGGTCGGCGAGTGCCAACGGTCACTGCATCGGCCACGGTCATAATGACCGGGTCAACCCGAACAGCGAGCCGTTTGAGAACTCATCATGGTAGGTACAGCACTGAGCGCGCACGAACGCGAAGAAATCCGTGCAGGGATTCAGGTCAAGGAGTCCCTGAGCGAGATCGAGCGACGACTGGGGCGAACACCCTCGACGATTACTCGAGAGGTGAAGCGCAACGGGGGCGTTTGCGCTACTGCGCGGTGAAGTCCCAGCGGCGAGGTGAGCGCCTACGGTCACGTCCCAAGACGACTACCTTCAAAGGCAACGAATCGCTCGCGCGTCACGTCGAACTTCGTCTGATTGCCAAGGACTCACCCACCACCATCGCCATTGAACTGGCCCGCGTCGGCGGTATCGGAGGCGACACGGTTTCACCCGAGACGATCTACCAGGGCGTCTACGCTCATGGCACCAGAGGACTCGTGACGAGTCTGGGGCGTCACCTGCACCGCAAATGAGGTCGACGACGTCGTCGCTGTCGCACGGGAGAAACCCGCAATAAGACTAGTCCACTGGGGACGTTCAATCTGATCCACCGGCGTCCCACTATTGCGAGTACTCGACGTGAGGTCGGTAGCTTCAAAGGCGACCTCATCATCGGGGCGGGGAACCAGCCCGCCATCGTGACCGTGGTGGACCGGGCTAGCCGCTTCAACCTCATCGGTGAGCTTAGCGGTGACCACGGGGCCGAGAACATGCTGGCGTGCTGCATCGAATTGTTCGAGCGGGTGCCCGCGCAACTACGCAGATCACTGACGTGGGATCAGGGTCGCGAGATGGCTCGTCACGAGGGCCTCACTGCGGCAGTGGGCATCGACGTCTACTTCGCCGACGCGCATAGCCGTGGCAACGTCCCTCCAATGAGTATTTCAACGGACAGCTTCGTCGTTACGTCGGCAAGGCCACCGACCTCTCGGTCTACTCCCAAGACGACCTTGACGTGATTAGTCATCGGATCAACACCACGCCCCGGAGAATCTTGAAGTGGGTGTCAGCCGAAGATCGCTACAATGTTGCCGTCGTTGCACTGACCGCTTGAACTCACCGACTTTGTCAAGTGTGGTTTGAGCCCCCGGGCCGATCACACCCGCTGCACGGTAGCGGGACTTATCCTGGCCACCTTGGATATGGAGCGACAAATCCAGTGGGTCTCGCCCTCGGGGATGGTCTCTTGGGTCAAGCGCACGATCTCGTCGATTGTCTCCTGGGGAATCTCGGGCTTGCGACCCCGTCCGGGACAACCCGACCGATCGTGGCCACACCCAAGTCGAGAAAGCACGCTCGCCAGGTCTCCAAACTCGCGGGTGAAACGGACTACTGAGTGGCGATCGCGGTGCTCGCCATACCTTGAGCCGCGAGCAGCAACGCCTTGACGTGGGTGGCTTCACGGTGTGCGGCCGAGTGAGTGCGCCCGAACTTCTCCAGAATCTCTCGCTGACCTTCATCCATCACCAATGGTTGCGCCGCAGGGCGCATAACCTATGATGGCATAGCCACCATCTAATTACGAGACACTACTCTAGGTGACTGGTGTCCTTTTCGCTCACAGACCACGAATTGGATTACGACGCGCGGGTAGAATTACATTGATGTAATTCTTGATCCGGAGGCGCAGATGACCCTCGGTGTGGCGGACAATCAAGGTGACTTGCTCGACGACGTGGCACGATTCTGTGACGAGGTGTTGCCAGAGAAGTCGATCTACAGCTTCCTGCGCCGAGAGCGAGATCGACTCTTCGGCGATCACGAGTTCAACGATCTCTTCGATCGAAGTGGGCGACGCTCGGTTCCGCCGTCGGTGGTGACGGTCGTGATGGTGCTGCAGCGCCTCGAAGGTCTCTCTGACCGTGAGGCGGTCTAGCGTTACTGCTTCGATAACCGCTGGCGTTACGCCGCTGCCGTCGGTGGTTTCGACACCAATGGTGAGGGTCAAGGTTTGCCCAAGGCGGGAACTTCGTCAACAACTCGAGCAATCCAATTCCGGGTGTCAGATTCTCTCCCTGGGTGATGTCGCGCCGCGGTGGACGATGAACCTCGAGGTCACTAGCGACCCCCAATGTCGGGGGCGTGCGAGACGTCGTTCGTGCGGGTTCGCCGTCGCGACCATTCGCGGCGCGCCCCGGGATCACGCGGGTCAGGTCCCTCGAGGGTGGCGTGACGCACGTGAGCCTGCTAGCGTGGTCTTTGCTGTTTGTGCCGCACTTCGCGGTGGAGCCGATTCGACTGTGACATATCGAGTTGGGCTCATCTCAACTTGTAGGAGTCATATGTCTATGTCCTTTGCCGACCTCGGTGTCCCGTCGAACCTGGTGGAACGCCTCGCTGCGCGTGGCATCACCGAAGCTTTCCCCATCCAAGAAGCGGCGCTGCCCGACGCTCTCGCCGGTCGCGACGTCGTTGGAAAGGCCGTCACCGGTTCGGGAAAGACCCTGGCCTTCGGTCTGCCCCTGATGGCCCGCCTGGGCAAGGCTCGGCCCCGCAAGCCCCTCGGACTCGTCCTGGTCCCCACGCGCGAGCTCGCCGCGCAGGTGCAAAAGGAACTCGCCAATCTCACCGACGACCGTGGTCGTCGCGTCATCTGCATCTACGGGGGCACCTCATACAACGTGGCGCGTAAGGCCCTCAACTTCGGCGTCGACGTCGTCGTGGCGTGCCCCGGGCGCCTCGAAGACATGCTCGAGCAGGGTGCCTTCGATCTCTCCCAGATCACCACCGTCATCGTCGACGAGGCCGACCGTATGGCCGACATGGGCTTCCTGCCCGCCGTGCGGCGCATCATGAGCGCGACACCGCGAGATCGCCACGTGATGCTCTTCTCGGCGACCATGGGCCCCGACGTCAAATCCTTGGTGAAGGAATTCACTCACGACGCCGTGATTCACGACGTGGTCGGCGAAGAAGCGCCGAGCGACGTTGACCACTTTTTCTGGCGCGTGCCGCGCGACCAGCGCCCCCAGTTCGCCGCGGACATCATCGAGGAGTACGAGCGCGCCATCATCTTCACTCGCACGAAGCACGGGGCCGACCGTTTGGCTCGTCAACTCGAGGAGCGTGGCATCAGTGCCGTGCCCCTGCACGGCGACCGCACCCAGGCCCAGCGCGAGCGCGCACTGCGCAGCGTCAAGGCCGGTCAGATTCAAGTTCTCGTTGCCACCGACGTGGCGGCGCGCGGTATCCACATCGATCTCCTGCCCGTCGTGGTGCACTACGACCCGCCGGCGCAAGCCACTGACTACCTGCATCGCTCCGGACGCACGGGGCGCGCCGGCGCCACCGGCGCCGTGATCTCGCTGGTCGGCGAGGACGCGATTGGTCAAGTCAAGCGGTTGCAGCGGGCCCTGGGCATCCCCATGTCCATCGAAACCCGTGAGGACGCCCCGGCCATTCGTCTAGGGGCCGTGGATGACGCCGCCGCCGCTGAGCGCATTGACGACCGCGGAGGCAAGGGCCGCAGCGAGCGCCCCGCGCCACGTGAGCGTGTCGAGCGCGGACCGCGCTCGTTCGAGCGACGCGACCGTCCGAGCAGCGAGCGCAACTTCTCTGATCGTGCCCCCCACCGAACGTCCGGCGCCCCCGGACGCGAGCGACCCAGCGCGGAGCGTAGCTTCGGGGAACGCCCCGCTCGGGCCGACCGTCACGTGAGCGACCGACCCGAACGCTCGGCACGCCCCGAGAGGGCCGTCGCCGCTCACAAGGAACGTGGTTTCAATGACCGCAACGAGCGCAGCGTCGCCCCGGGCAACGTGCGCAACGGTCATCACGAGGCGGTCGTGAGTTTCTTCAATGATTCCAAGGGCTTCGGCTTCGCCAGCGACGACAAGGGTGACGATCTCTTCATCCATTTCTCCAGCATCCAGGGCGACGGCTTCAAGTCACTCACTCAGGGTCAGAAGATCACGTTCGAAGAGGCGCAGGGCCCCAAGGGACGCGAAGCGCGCAACGTGCGTGTCGTGGGCGGCGGGCGCCAGCGTCGCTACTAGAGTTGAACGCCATGTCCCCCAAGCCCCTCGTTGAACCTCACCTGGGTGACGCCCCGAATGAGTTGCTCGTCGAAGACCTCGTCGCCGGTACGGGCGACGAGGCACTCGCCGGCCAGACCGTCGTGGTGCACTACGTGGGCGTCGGTGTCGCCAGCGGCGAGGAGTTCGACTCGTCGTGGAATCGAAATGAACCCTTCGTGTTTCCGCTGGGTGCCGGTTACGTCATCAAGGGGTGGGACGAGGGCGTGAAGGGCATGCGCGTCGGTGGACGCCGTCGTCTGGTCATTCCCCCCCATCTCGGCTACGGCGATCGTGGCGCCGGCGGGGTCATCGCCGGGGGCGAGACATTGATCTTCGTGGTGGACCTCCTCGAACTGCGCTGAGGCGTCAGGCGAAGGGCGAAGGGGATTCCAGCGCGAGCATGCGCTCGTAGTCGCCGTAGCGTTCACAACAGATTTCGACCAGAAGGCGCAATCGCTCGTTGGGGTCGCCGAGCGAGATCACCTTGAACTGATCGAGAAGTGCCATCGGGGTCATCGAACACAATTGCCAACTACGGATCCACGGATCCTCCGCCATGGCGCAGTTCGTGGCGAAGACCTCATCGGCGGCGACTTCACTTTGCAGGTGGCGCAATGCGCGCACCGAGGATTCCGCGAGACGCAGGAGGTCAGGGTCGATCATCACGTCGTCACAACACCGTTCACGCGCGAGCGCTCGAGGATAGGGCTCGTCCTCGAGCCAGGAATCTATGGCGAAGCACGATACCCCTTCGGCCACCACAAGAATCTTCCCGTCCAGCATTCGTTGCTGACCGCGGATGTTCAACATGGTCCCCACGAACGTGCGCTCGTCACCGCCGCCGACTTCGGAACCGCGCGCAATGAGGCAGGTGCCGAAGTGTTGCGCGTCGCTCACGTCGTCGAGCAATTGTCGGTAGCGTGATTCGAAGACGCACAAGCCCACCACTTGATGGGGGAAGACCACCATCCCGAGGGGGAACATGGCTACTTCGACGCTGGTCACCCTTCCAGACTACGGGTGGGCGCGTCGCGTGACGACGCCGTCAACGCCGCGGCGAGCGCGCGCAACGCCGCGGCGCGGTGCGACGTCGCGTTCTTCTCGGACAACGTCATCTCACCCAGCGTGCGACCCGGACTGTGGCGAGGCTCAAACACCGCGTCGTAGCCGAAACCGTGCCCACCGCGTCGTTCCCACGTGATACTTCCCTCGAGCACACCCTCGACCCACCACGACTCCCCCGACGGGTACGCCACCGCGATCACGGTGCGAAAGTGCGCCGCGCGCGCGGTGCCCTCGACATGGTCGAGTTCCCCGAGCAATTTGGTGATGTTCTCGTCGTCACCGGCGCCCTCGCCCGCGTAACGTGCGCTGCGCACTCCCGGTCGCCCCTCGAGGGCGTCGACGAACAGACCGGTATCGTCGGCGATGGCGGCGTGTCCGGTCGCCGCGGCGATCGTGAGCGCCTTCAACAGCGCGTTGCCTTCGAGGGTCCTCGCCGTCTCCTCGACGTCATCGACGTCGTCGGGTCGTCCCACCACGTCGATGCCGAGTTCCCCCAGTACCGCGCGCATCTCGATTGCCTTGTGCGCGTTGGCGGTGGCGAGGACGAACGTCGTCACGGCCGAGCACGCGGGGCGCTGGCGAGGACCTCGCGTTGGGCCCGGTGGATATCGGCGATGCCGCCGGCGGCCAGGTCGAGCAATGCGCTGAGCTCCTCACGCGAGAACGCCGCCTGCTCGGCGGTCCCCTGCACCTCCACGAATCCACCCTCGCCAGTCATCACCACGTTCATGTCGGTGTCGGCGCGTGCATCCTCCTCGTAGGGCAGGTCCAACATGGGCACCCCGCCGACGATGCCCACCGACACCGCCGCCACCAGGTCCGTCGAGGGGTGTGCGGGCAGGGTCCCGCGTTGCACCAGCCGCGTCAGCGCGTCGTGCAGCGCCACGTAACCCCCGCAGATCGACGCCGTGCGCGTCCCGCCGTCGGCTTGTAGAACGTCGCAGTCCACCGTGATGGACACGTCGGCCATCGCCTCGAGACGGGTCACGGTGCGCAACGATCGACCGATGAGCCGCTGAATTTCCTGCGTGCGGCCGGACTGCTTGCCCTTGGCCGCTTCTCGCGTGGCGCGATCGGGTGTCGAACCGGGCAGCATCGAGTACTCCGCGGTCACCCAACCCCGGCCCGAGCCCCGCAGCCAGCGCGGGACGTCGTCGTGGACCGACGCGGTGCACAGGACCCGGGTACGACCAAAACTCACCAGCACCGATCCCAGCGCCATCTCGGTGAAGTCGCGCTCGAAGGACAGGGGGCGCGCTTGATTGGGGGTGCGTCCGTCGCCGCGTAGTTCAGACATCATTCTCCTCAAAGTTCTTCCGACCGACAACGGTAGTAGAGGTGGGTGGGGCCGATCTAGAAGTAGATGATCTTCTTGGCGCGCTCGACGACGTCGTCGATGTCGTCACTCCAGGCCCCCGTGGACAGATACTTCCATCCGTCGTCACAGACGATCGTGACGATGGTGGCGACCCGATCGTCGGGGACGAGCGACGCGCACTTGACCGCACCGGCCATGATGGCCCCCGAGGAGATGCCGACGAACATGCCCACGTCGGTCATGCGCCGGGTCCACTCGATGGACTCCTTGGGGCGAACGACCACTTTACGGTCGAGCAATTGCGCGCCGTGGTTGTCGGTGAAGATCGGGGGGATGTACCCGTCGTCGAGGCTGCGCAGTCCGTCCACCATCTCGCCGCTCGGCGGTTCGATCGCCCAGACCTGCGTGTCGGGTTTGTGTTCCTTCAAGTACCGACCCACGCCCATGAGGGTTCCCGACGTGCCCAGTCCCGCCACGAAGTGCGTGATCTCGGGCACGTCGCGCAAGATCTCGGGTCCCGTCGTGCGGTAGTGCGCTAGTGGATTGTTCGGGTTGGCGTACTGGTAGAGGAAGACCCATTCGGGGTGCTCGCCCGCCAGGCGCTGGGCCATGCGCACGGCCCCGTTGGAACCCTCGCTCCCCGGCGAGTCGATGATCTGCGCGCCCCACGCCAGGAGGAGTTGACGACGTTCCGGCGACACGTTCGAGGGCAGCACGACGTTGAGGTGATATCCCCTCAACCGGCACACCATCGCCAGGGCGATGCCGGTGTTACCCGAAGAGGGCTCGATCAGGGTCTGGTCGGGCTTGCCCGGCACGAGCCGGCCCTCGAGTTCGGCGGCGTCAACCAGCGACAGAGCCACTCGGTCCTTGACCGAACCGGCGGGATTGCGCCCCTCGAGTTTGGCCAGGATCGTGACGTTGGGCTTGGGCGATAACGCGCTCACGTCCACGACGGGCGTTTGACCGATCAGGTCGAGGACCGACGCGTAGCGCGTCACTACCAAGCTCCGCCAGCGACCGCGGGCAGCAACGTGATTTCGTCGCTCTCCCCCACCGCGGCGTCCACGCCGCCGAGGTAGCGCACGTCGTCGTCGTTCACGTAGACGTTGAGGAATCGGTGCAACGTCCCGTCGTCATTGAGCAACTGACCTCTCACCGCCGGGTAGCGGTCCGTCACGTCGGCGAGCACCGCGCCAATGGTCGTACCCTCGACGGGAATCGATACCTCGCCACCCATGGCGGGACGAAGAACGGTGGGGATGCGCAGTAGTGCCGACATAGGTTCTCTTTCGACGAAGAATCAATTCCTGACTAACCTCGTCAACTTTAATCGTCCGGGAGGGACACCGTGACACTCTTAAGCCGCACTTCTTCTTCGCGGACCTCGCCCCCAACGATCGAGTAGCTGCGCACATCCGCCGGCGAGGTGGCGAAGGACACCAACACGTAGTGCCAGGAGGGATCGGGCGCCTGCGCCACGTCGGTGGGACTGGGGTAGGCGCGAGAATGCGTGTGGGAATGGAACACCCCGATCACGTCAAGTCCTTCGTCATCGGCGCGACGGTACGTCCGTAGCAACACCTTGGGGTCGATCTCGTACACCTTGGCCGACGCGGCCACGTTGGGACTGGGCACCACTTCCATGACCTCACCCCCCAGCGTTCCCATCAACAACCCACAACCCTCGTCGGGCAATGCCCGAAGACAGGTGGCGAGCATCGAATCGAGATGCGGGCGAGTGACGAGGAGCACGACACCACGTTAGTGAAGTGGCCGCGGGGTTCTCGATACGCTGGAGCGATGGCCCGAGCCAAACAGATACAGGAGCGCCGCGCCAAGGCGAAGGCCGATACGGCCAATGGTGACCGCGTGGTCGCCTCCAATCGTCGTGCTCGACACGACTACGAGATCTTCGAGACCCTCGAATGCGGACTCGTCCTCACCGGCTCCGAGGTGAAGTCGTTACGCGAGGGCAAGGCGCAGATCGCCGAGGCCTACGCGCGCGTCGACGACGACGAACTCTGGCTCTTCCAGTCCCACATCCCCCCCTGGGTCTTCGCCGTCGGATTCGGCAGTCACGACCCCGACCGCAAGCGCAAACTCCTGGTGCACCGCCACGAGCTGATTCGACTCGTCGATAAGACCAAGACCCAACCGCTCACCATCGTGCCGCTCAAGATGTACTTCAAGGACGGCCGGGCCAAGATCGAGATCGCCCTGGCCAAGGGGCGTAAACAGCACGACCGCCGCCAAGCCATCGCCGAACGCGACGCCCAGCGCGAGATCGCGCGCACCATCCGTAACGCCGAGAAATTCGGTTGAACGACGCGGTTGGTGCTGCGGTAGAGTGTTTCTACAGTCAATGTGACTGGAGAAACGAGGGGATGATTGGTTTCGACGTCTGACGTTGAGGTGAGAGAAGCGAGCCGTGGTCTCCGGAACCACGTAAAAGAGCCGGAAACAAAAATAAACGCCAAGCCTCAGCTTGTGCTTGCTGCTTAGGCAGCAACGTCCACCTGTGCCCAGTCCTGCGGCGCAGATTATGGGCGTCAAAAAAGTGGGACTTACCTTCGACACTCGTTAGTGGTGACGCCGGGAAAACTTAGCTAACTACGGATGACCGCGGGTGCGCACAGCGGCGGTGATCTCGACAATTTCCTGTGAGCTGCGCTCGGAGAAGGATCACTAAAAAGCAGGCGGACCTGGGTCCGATTCCCAGCATCTCCAAGGATTACCGACCATCGCAGTCGGTGATCGTTGGAGATGAAATCATCGCATCGTTGTCGTCGTGCCGAAGGTTAGATTGGGCCCATTCAATGGCGCCGCTCACGCGGACGCCCGTCGGCGGAGGCCGAGTCCACGATTCGAGGTTCTCGATGCGGTTGTCGTCCCGAACACCATTGAGGTGATGGACCGTCTCGCCTTCGTATGGTTGGCGCCCTAACGACCTCTCCATCACACGAATGTGTTCGAAGACGTATCCACTCTTCGCGGCGCGAGGATGGTCATTCGTCCTCACGAGCACGTGGCCGCGTCTACCCAACGTCCGTCCGCCTGGCCAATTTCCGTTTGCGGTAGTGGCCACCGTTCGACATGTACGGTAGGTCGCTGATGTCAGTTGTTTCTTCCTTCCGCATCGGCAGATATTGCGTGATCGACACGCGGGACAACGATCGGGGCCGCTCGAGGGCAAATATATGGCTCTCCTGCCTAATCCGTGGGTGTCAATTCACGCTAGAAAGCGAGCAACGCCAACTCCCGCCTAGTTTTTTGAGTACTTGAAGCTCAAGAAAACTACACAAG
>JAJZEN010000074.1 GCA_021828545.1 Actinomycetes bacterium | reverse complement strand
GTCGCCACGTCCACCGTCTCCAGGACTGGGCGATTCAAGGTGGCCAAGGGCTTCATGGCGACCTTGGCGATGACGGGCGCGCCCGAGGTCATCCCCCCCTCGAGTCCACCGGCGTGGTCACTCCTGCGAATGTAGCCCCCACCGCGAAGGAAGTTGCTGTCCAGCGCGATCGCATCGTGGGCCTGACTACCGCGCTGCGCCGCCTGGGACATCCCGTCACCGATCTCCACGGCCTTGACCGCCTGGATGCTCATCAGCGCGCCCGCTAAGAGACCGTCCAACTTTCGGTCCCAATGGACATAACTCCCCAGCCCCACGGGCACGCCGTACGCGACCACTTCGACGATGCCCCCGAGGGAATCACCCTCCTTCGCCGCGGCCTTGATCTCGGTGATCATCTCCTCGGCGCTGCGCGAGTCGAAGCAGCGCACCTCACTCTCGTCCACGACACCGAGATCGTCGGGTCCCGGACGCGCACCCGAGGGCGCCGCGACTGACCCGATTCGCACGACGTGCGACACGATACGTACGCCGATTGTCTCGAGGAGCGCTTTGGCCAGTGCGCCGGCGACCACGCGGGCGGCGGTTTCGCGCGCGCTGGCGCGTTCGAGCACGTCGCGCGCGTCGTCGAAGGCGTATTTCTGCATCCCCACGAGATCGGCGTGGCCCGGTCGCGGCGTGGTCAACTTGTCGCTCGGTTCGCCCGGGGCCGCGGACATCTCGCTCTCCCACTTGGGCCACTCGGAGTTCAGGACTTCAATGGCGACGGGCGAACCCAGGGTACGACCGTGGCGGATGCCCCCCGTCAGGCGTAGGACGTCGCGTTCGAATCGCATGCGCGGGCCCCGACCGTATCCCAAGCGACGTCGAGCGAGTTCGTCGCCGATTTGTTCGGCGGTGATGGGGATTCCGGCCGGAAGTCCTTCAACGATGATCGTCAGAGACGGCCCGTGGCTTTCGCCCGCGGTCAAGTAGCGTAACATCCCCTAATTCTAGGAGACACGGGCGCGAACTAGTGGGCGTCGGCGTAGAACGGGTTGACTCCCGACGCGTGATCGGTGATGTCGCGCACGTCGGTGAGTTCAGGTATCGCCGCGCGTAACGCGGTTTCGATTCCCTGGGACAGGGTCATGCGGCTCATCGAACACCCCTGGCACCCGCCCGACATCTTGATGTAGGCCACATTATTGGTGTCGTCGAGGGCCACCAGGTCGGCGCGACCCCCGTGCGAGGCGATCGAGGGATTCACTTGGTCGTCGAGCACTTTGATGGCCAACTTCGCCAACGCGCTCTCGACGCCCAGGGCCAGAATCTCGGCCGGGACGCCGGGGTTGAGCTCCTCGGGCGCTGGGTGGTTGGGGTTCACCAGGACCAGTCCGCCGCCACCGTCGCTGGCGAATTCGAGTCGGCTCCCGCGCAGTCGATCCACGCTGGCGCGCGGAATCACAATCGTGATCTCCCCGTCACGACCCACGGCGGCACCCTCGGGCGCGTCGGCGAGGTCCGAGAAGTACAGATCGTAGGAGTAGCCCGCCCCCATGGTCCCCGTCACCTCCACCCACAGCGCCAGCGTCGCGTTCATCTCCTCATTGGCCAAGGCGTCGAGTACCACGTTGCGGGCCTCGTCCGTGAGGGTGAGCACGTCAAAGGAAGCGGTCGAAGTCATGGCCCACAGTCTACGGGTGAGGTGTGCTGAGGGAGCCAGTATGTTTTGGGAGTGACATCAGTGCCGCGCGACGCCCACGAATGGGTGAGTTTCGAAGACGAGAGCCACGAACGCACGTGGATGGTGGACGCGACGTTCCTCGAGAGTAATTGGACGTGCATATTCGGCGCGGGTTGCCAAGGCGTGTTGACTCAGCCCACGCCCGAGCTCGTACAGGGCTGCTGCAGTTACGGAGCCCACTTCACCGACGAGGAGGACCGTCAGCGCGTCGAACTCGCCGCCACCCGACTGACCTCGGAGCAATGGCAGTTCAAGTCCAAGGGGAAGAGGGGCACGACACGCGTCAAGAAAAATGGGGACGCCGTCACGCGACTCGTCAACGACGCCTGCATCTTCCTCAACCGCCCCGACTTTCCCCGCGGAGCGGGTTGCGCGCTGCACGTCATGGCCATGGACAATGACGAAAGCTACATCCCCCTCAAACCAGAGGTGTGCTGGCAACTCCCCCTGCGACGCGAAGACCTCGTGCTCGCCAACGGCCACGTGGTGACGCGCATCGCGCAGTGGGACCGCCCCGATTGGGGCTCGGGCGGGGATGATTTCCACTGGTGGTGCACCGAGGAACCCGCGGCGTTCGTCGGGGCCACGCGAGTCGTCGATTCGATGGGCGAGGAACTCACCGCCATGATGGGACCGAGCGCGTACGCGACGTTGCTCGCTTTGATCACCGATCGCTCACGACGCGGTACACCGCTACCACACCCCGTTCTTCGGCGACGCGTCTAACTCTCTGCGGCGAGCGGGTCGTCTTCGGTAAAGGTGGGTCGGGGCAGCGAACCGAGAATCTCGTCGTACCGATCCTCCTCCGCTAGACACCATTGAGCGTGAACATCTTCGGGTGCCGCTCCGCATTCGACACACGTCGTCGCTCGTGGACCAGTAGAACGCTTGAGCTCGCGAGCTTCAACAAACCGACGATGGCGGCCCTTTTTCACGTCAACTCCTCACTGGCCGCGGTCCATAACTGGCGGCGGCCGAGACTCAGCACAACTGAGCCGGACTTCCATTGTACCAACTCCACCATGACATTGAACCCCTATCATGGCGACGTGTACGACTTCGATCCCGACGAAATGATTGCGCGATTCCGTGAACGGGCCGAGGCCGTGCGCCGACGAGGTCTACCGCCGGTCGAGGGCCCCGATCGCCAGCGATTCCTCCAGGCCGCCACGGTAGATTTCCAGGATTTCGCCATGCTGGGCGACGCAACCGCCACCCTCGACGACGGAATCTTGCGCCTAGAGATTGACTTGAGACCTCGTCCGAGTTCACCGTCGCGCTAGAGCGCTAGGACGGTCCCGTTATCGCGCTCACTCGCGCCTGGGCCTCGGCCATTTCTGCGCCGGCGCGACGAAGGTAGCCGGTGGCGACGGCGCGTTTGGTGAGTGACGACCCCGCCTCGTAGCACTCGTTCGCGCCCGATCCGAGATCGGTGTACGCCGCCGAGAGCAGCGTCGTCGTCTGGGCGTCGGGCGTCGGGAGCGAGGCGTTGGCCTGGCGGGTCTCGAGGTCCAAGACGCTACAAACCGTGCGCACCATCTTGGTCGAAGAGCTCCTCGCCGTGAGTTCGATCACCGCGTGGCGAGCGTCGAGTCTCAACTGCGCCAGGGCCCCGGAAAGATTGCTGCTCGTTGCCCACTGGTCCAGGGCGGTGCTGGCGCTGATCGTACCGCACGCGGCGAGAATCAACGACCCAAGTACCAAGACGCCCAGCACGCTCCAGCGACGGATCACGCCACCACCGCGAGACGAAGCTCTCGCCGACCTCGGCGAACCACGACGTAGCGGTCGTGCAGGGTGGTGTCGAGACCAATGCGGGCGTCGGGCTCGAGACGCACGTTGTTGACGTACACGCCGCCCTGTTCGAGAAAGCGCCGCGCCTCGCCCTTGGACTTCGCGAGCGCGCACCGCACGACGAAGTCAGCCGCGTCGATTCCCGCGGCGAAATCACTGCGGCTGAACGTGGTCGTGGGGGCGTCGGCCACCACCGCGAGAAGAGTGACCTCGTCGAGTTCGGCGATGGCGGGTTGAAAGAGTGCCTCTCCGGCGCGCGCTGCACTACGCGCCGCGCCTTCGCCGTGCACCAGGGTCACCACCGCGTGGGCCAACGCACGCTGGGCTCGACGCTCCTGGGGCGCGGACGTGATGGCGTCGTCGAGCTCAAGAATCGTCGCGTGATCGAGAAAGGTGAAGAATCGCAACAGGGTCGGCGTCGTGGCGTCGTCGGAGTTGAGTAAGTACTGGTACATCTCAAAGGGAGACGTGAGACGTGCGTCGAGCCAGATATTGTTCCCCGACTCAGACTTGCCGAACTTTCGCCCGTCGCTGCGGAGTAACAGCGGCGACGTCAGCCCCGCGGCGGAGCGGCCGGCGGCCTTGCGAATGAGTTCGGTGCCCATCGTGATGTTGCCCCATTGATCTGATCCACCCAATTGCAGCGTGCAGTCGTGATCGAGGTTGAGGCGTAAGAAGTCGTAGGCCTGCAACAGCATGTAGGAGAATTCCGTGAAGGAGAGGCCGACGTCGTCGCGGTCCAGTCGACTCCGGACCGAGTCCTTGGCCACCATTTGATTCACGGTGAAGTGCTTACCCACATCGCGCAAGAACTCCGTGAGTGTGATGGAGGTGAGCCACGTGGCGTTGTTGAGGAGCAGCGCCTGGCTCGTGCCCGCGGCGGGTGTGAAATCAAGGAAGCGGGCCAGTTGCTGCGCGATACCCTCGACATTGGCGTCGATCTGTTCCGCGCTGAGGAGTGGTCGTTCGACGGCCTTGAAACTCGGGTCGCCCACCATCCCCGTCCCGCCACCCGCGAGAGCGATGGGGCGATTTCCCGACAGTTGCAGTCGGCGAAGATTGCAAATCTGCAACAGACTACCCAGGTGCAACGACGGCGCCGTCGGATCGAAGCCGATATAGGCGGTCACGCCTCCCCCACTCAGTCGATCGAGCAGGGACGCGTCGGTCATTTGGTGGACGAGGCCTCGAAAATGCCAGTCTTCGCGCAATTGCATGATGGTGAGTCTACGAGGAGCCTCGACTAAAGACTGGCCGTGAAGGGGAGATGGATCTGCAACCACAGTACCCACGTCTGCCACAGACCCGTAATCTCGGCGAGCCCGATCGCGATGAGCAGCACCCCCCCGACCACACCGATCGCGCGGGCGTGTTGGCGTAGCCAACCCGAGGCACTCGCCATCCACTCAGTGGCGAACGCCGCCACCAAGAAGGGAAGTCCGAGTCCCAGGCAGTACACGAAGGCCAGCATCGAGCCGCGTAGCGCCGTCGCGCCCGCCGAGGAGGCGGCCAATCCGTCGATCGCGGCGAGCGTGGGACCAATACAGGGCGTCCACCCCACAGCGAAGAAGATCCCCAACAAGGCGGCGCCGAGCACCGAGGCGCGCGGCAGGAGGTGCACACGTCGCTCGCGCTGCAACCACGACGAGGGCCACCAGCCCGCGAAGAAAAATCCGAGCACGATCGTGACCACCCCAAAGACGATCTCCAAGGGGCGCTGGTGGGCTTTGAGCGTATCGCCAAATTGGCCGAAGAGGGCCCCAAAACTGACGAACACGGCCGAGAAGCCCAAGATGAACGCGACCGCGCCGAGAATGGTGCGCCCGCGACCCGAGCGAGGATCCAGTCGACCCGCTGAGCCACCCAAAAAGGCGAGGTAGCCGGGTAGGAGTGGCAGTACGCACGGCGAAACAAACGACACTAGGCCCGCGGCAAACGCGAGCGGGAAGGCCGCCAGTAACGACGCGGGCAGGGCGGCGATCACCGTGACGCCCACCACTGAGCGACCCGCTCGTTGAGTTCGTTATGTCGTGCGACGTTGACGTCACGCGAGGGTACCTCCGCCACAACGACGCTCAGTCCCGTTCGCTCGAGTCCGAGCTCGATGGCGCTACGCAACCGTGACGCACTCGTGACGCGTTCGCCGTGGTGACCAAAGCCGCGGGCGACCTGGACCAGATCATGAGGACGTGGCGTACCGAAGAGTAGTTCGAAGCGGTCGGCGCGCACCTCGCGCGATTGGTCGAGAAATGAGAAGATCCCCCCGCCGTGGTTATCGCTCACCACCAAGACCGCGTGCGTCGCAGTACCCGGATCCTCGACCAAGGCCGATACGTCGTGGAGCATGGTGATATCACCCACGAGGCCGATCGCCGACGTCCCTTGAGCGACGCCGAGAAACGTGGACACCACGCCGTCAATGCCGTTGGCACCCCGGTTCGCGTACACCGGACCCTGGCGCGTGGCGCTCCACCACTCCACGTCACGCACCGGCATCGACGATCCCACCATCAGGGCGACGCCGTGAGTATTGGCGCTGTGCACGACGATGCGCGCGACCTGGACTTCGTCGAGGTCGTCGCCCCACCAGTGAGTCAGTTGTTCGTCGAGCGCGGTACTCGCCCCACGCCAGAGTTCGACGTAGCGTTCGTCACCGTGGTGTCGCGGTTCGGTCTCGCACGGTAGTCCCGGGAGTCGTCGACTCACTACGGCGTCGGGGTCCGCTACCGGTCTGGTCGCCACGTCGAGTGCGAGGATGTCACCGTCGAAGGTGCGCAGGCGCTGCGCTAAGAACTTCGACGCCGGTACGCCTCCGACACGCACGACCACGTCGGGACGTAACTCTTCCCAAATTCTGTCGTGGCGCAGGAGGGGGTCGGCGTAGGCCAGTGACCCCGACACCGTGGCGTCGCCCACCACGGCCCAGCGCAGTTCGTGCATGGTGCGCACGACCTCGGGTGCGGTACCCGCCCCCACGACGGCGAGCACGCGGCGGTCGCGCACGTCGAGCGCGGCCGCGTCACGCGGTGTGGAACTTTCGGCGACGACGGGACGTGTCGCGGGCAACGTGAGGGGTTCGGCCAGCAGGGGCTCCACGAAAGCGGCGTTGAGGTGAACGGGACCGGGGCGACCCGCGACGCCGCGAGCACCCTCAAAGAGTCGTCGCGCTAGGGGCCGCCACGAGAGTGCGGCCTCGAGTCGCGCGACGCCCGGCTCTTCGAAGGCCCGCACCATCGAGCCATAGAGCGCGCGTTGATCGATGGTCTGGGGCGCGCCCACCCCATGCAACTCGGGCGGCCGGTCAGCGGTCACCACCACGAGGGCGACGCCCGCCGCGTCAGCCTCGGCGACGGCCGCGTGCAATTCCGCGGCCGCCGTTCCGCTCGTGACCACGATCGCCACCGGCCGACGCGTGGCGAGCGCGCGCCCGAGGGCGAAGAACCCCGCGCTACGTTCGTCAATCCGCACGAACACATCAATGTCCTCGCGCCGGGTGAAGGCCAGGGCGACCGGGGTGGAGCGCGAGCCGGGACATATTACGACGTCGCGCACACCGCAACGACGCCACTCGTCCACCAACGTGGCCACGAACGTCGCCTGGGCGACGCTCGTGGTCGATACGCTCTGTTGCAATGTCACTCCTCACACTGGACCGACACGGGTCGGGTCCGCCACTCGTATGGCTCCACGGTTTCACCCAGACTCGGGCGTCGGCGCGTCAGTTCCGTACCATTCTGGCAGGTCGTCACGAAGTCTTGACCCTCGACCTTCCCGGACACGGCGCGGCCGGAGGAATCACCGCGTCCTTGCCCGAAACTGCCGAACTCGTACTCGACGCCCTGCCACGTGAACCCGTCGTCGTTGGCGGGTATTCCTTTGGCGCGCGCGTCGCCCTGCACGTCGCTCTCGCCGACCCCGAACGCGTGCGCGCCTTGGTGCTGGTGAGCGCGTCGCGAGGCATTCTCGACCTCGACGAACGGCGAAAACGTCGACACCGCGACGACGCCCTCGCCGCCCACCTGGAGGAGGTGGGGACTGACGTGTTCCTCGGTGAATGGCTGTCCCAACCACTGTTCTCCACGCTCGGTCCTCGCGCCGAGTCCGATACCCGCAGTCGCGACGCCGCGGGACTCGCCGGAAGTTTGCGGCACGCGGGCACCGGAACCCAGGAGTGGCTGGGCGAACGTTTAGCGACGCTCGACCTCGCGACGCTCACCATCGCGGGTCAGCTCGACGCTAAGTTTGTCGCCGAGGCCCGCGCCATCTCAGCCCAGTTCCCCCACGCCACGTTGTCAATCATCCCCGGTGCGGGTCACGCTGCGCACCTCGAACAACCCGAACTCGTCGCACGTGCGATCGAGGATTTCTTGCGCTAACGCGTGACGAACATCACCAGGGCGGTCAGCGCTCCAACCGTCCACTGGGCGTACGAGGACTGTTTGAGCAAGGGCAACAACTCTCGACCCGACTTCTGGGAAAACGCGAGCTGCAGGGCGGGGATGTACATCGCCAACGCCACCGCGCCCACCAGCGCCTCCCCACCGAAAGCGGCCCCGAGAATAGCGAGTGCCACCCAGATTGCGTAGAGCCAGGACCCGCGTCGTCGCCCCATACGCGCGGCCAATGTCTTTTTGCCCGCGACCTGGTCGCCGGCCACGTCGCGCAAATTATTCGCCTCGAGGAGCGCGCACGCCATCGATCCGGTACTTAGTCCCCACCACCACGCGCCCGCCGGCACGTGACCGTGCTGAGCGAAGGCCGTTCCCACGGTGGCGACGAAGCCGAAGTAGATCATCACGAAGAGTTCCCCGAAACCCATGTATCCGTACGGCCTGGGACCACCGGTGTAGTACCAGCCCGCGGCGATTGCGCTCATCCCCAGGGGAATGAACACCCACGTGGATCGAATACTCAACAACAAGCCCGCGAGGGCGGCCAACGCGAAGAAGCCGAAGGCGGCGCGCTTCACCGCCGTCGATGACACCAGTCGCGACGCGGTGAGTCGAAACGGTCCGACGCGCGCCTCGTCAGTACCGCGAACGCCGTCGGAATAATCATTGGCGTAATTCGTGCCGATCTGCAACGACAGCGCCACGATCAGGCACAGTACCGTATTCGCCACGTCGTAGGTCCTGGGACGGGCCAGCGACGCGCCGATGACGACCGGTACCGCCGCGGCGGGCAGCGTGCGTACGCGCGCCGCGAGAACCCACCGCTCCAGGGGACCGGGGTGGCTCATGGACGCTTGGGAAAACGAGAAAAATCAGGGGCGCGACGTTCGACGAAGGCGTTGCGCCCCTCCTGGCCCTCCTCGGACATGTAGAACAACATGGTCGCGTCCCCGGCGAGTTGTTGGATTCCGGCGAGACCGTCCTCGGCCGCGTTAAAACCCGCCTTGAGCATGCGCAGGGCCATGGGCGAGAGCGTGAGTATCTGACGACACCAGGCCACGGTCTCCTTCTCGAGGTCGTCGAGCGGCACCACGGTGTTCACGAGACCCCAGGCGAGAGCTTGGGACGCGTCATACTGACGACACAAGAACCAGACCTCCTTGGCGCGCTTGAGACCAATGGTGTTCGCCAGCAGCGACGAGCCGTAGCCACCATCGAAGGAACCCACTCGCGGACCCGTCTGACCGAAGCGCGCGTTGTCCGCCGCAATGGAAAGATCGCAGACCAGGTGCAAGATGTGACCACCACCGATGGCGTACCCGGCGATCTGCGCGATGACGGGCTTGGGAAGGCGTCGGATTTGGATCTGCAAGTCCAAGACGTTGAGGCGCCCCACACCGCGACGAGCCACCTCGTCGTCGCCCATATAGCCGTCGTCACCACGGATCTTTTGATCACCGCCTGAACAGAACGCGTCGCCTCCGGCGCCCGTCAGAATGATCGCCCCCACCTCGATGTCATCGCGCGCGCGTTCGAACGCGTCGGAGAGCTCGAAGAGGGTCTGCGGGCGAAAGGCATTGCGTCGTTCGGGGCGGTTGATGGTGACGCGCGCGATTCCCTCGGCGGATTCGTAGATGATGTCCTCGTAGTCGGCGAACACCTCCCACGCCGGGAGCGCTACCGCGCGAAAATCGTCCACGGGGTCGTGGGGTGAACCAGAAATGACAGTCGTGACCATGGCTCTACGCTACCGCCCACATTCTGCGTTGTTCGTCGGGGGCGAACGTCGGACCCCTACAATCTCTTCGTGGCTTCGCTCCTCGCGCTGGACTTCCCCCTCGGACCAGATCTCGAAGTGGCCCTGCGTCGTTGCGTCGAGGCCCGCCAGCCTTTTTGCGTCCTCGATCAACGGGTCTCACCGGCACGACGAACGCGAGACCTCGAGGCGCTGGGCGCGACGAGCGTCGTCGACGGCGACGGCATTGCGCGCGATATAAAAGGGGGATCGCCGGTCGACGACGAGATTGGCCTCGTCATGCTGACCTCGGGCTCCAGTGGCTCACCCAAGGCCGTGGAACTCACCTGGAACGCCCTTGCGGCGAGCGCGACGTTGACCCAAGAAACCCTCCGCGGCGAGCGCGCACCGGTGTGGTATCCGTGCTTACCCGCGAATCACATCGGGGGACTCGCCGTCGTACTACGCGCGATCTTCAGCGACGCTCGCCTCTTGTGGGGCGATCCCCAGGAAATTTCTCAGGCGCCGAGAAATGGCGCCACGCACGTCGCACTAGTGCGCGCGCAACTCTTTCGGCACGATGTCCGCGGCTTCGATGCGGTCCTCCTAGGGGGCGCTCGCCCACCGGGGGAACTCGCCGAGAACGTCATCGCGACGTGGGGCATGACCGAGACCGGCTCGGGCGTCGTCTACAACGGTCGCGCCCTGCGCGACGTGGACGTGACCGCCGTCGATGGACAGGTGTGCGTCAAGAGTCCAACCCTGTTTCGTTCCTATCGTCACGCGTCACGTCCGCGGATCACGGGACCCGACGGTTCGCACGACTGGTTCCCCACCGGCGACGCGGGCGACGTGGTCGACGGAGTGCTGCGAGTGCGCGGTCGCCTCGGCTTCGTCATCAATACCGGTGGCGAGAAGGTATGGCCCGAAGAACTCGAGTCGGTCCTGACCACCGTCGAGGGCGTTCGCGACGTCGCCGTCACCTCGGTCGCTGACGATCAGTGGGGCGAACGACTCATCGCGTTGGTCGTCAGCGACGACGCCACTCTCGACGCGGCATTGCGCGACGCCGCTTCGAGCATCATTGGGCCCTGGGCCAAACCCCGCGATATTCGCTACGTTACGTCAATCCCGCGGACCGCCAATGGCAAAATCCGCCGGGGCGAACTCCACGATCTTCTCGTCGGTTGAGATCCCGACTACTTGACGATGGTGCTGCCGCGACGCGCCAACGAGTCGATGGTCACCGCGGCCAACAATACCGCGGCCGTCACGATGTACTCAGTGGACGCCGCCATCTGTAGCAGGGCCATGCCGTTGTAGATCGTGGCAATGATGATACCGCCGATCACGGCGTGGATCATCTTGCCCCGACCGCCGAAGAGGCTCGTCCCTCCAATGACCGCCGAACCCACTGACAACAATGTGAGCGTATTGTCCACGCCGTCGGTGATACCGCCGAGTCGCGACGCGTAGAGGAGTCCGGCGACGCCCACCGTGAAACCGGTCGCCAGAAAGGCGAACAGACGGTAACGGTTGACCGCGATTCCCGAGCGACGGGCGGCTTCAGCATTGCCACCAATGGCGTAGATGTAGCGGCCGGCGCGCGTCTTGGTGAGGATGAATGTCCCTCCAGCCAAGATAGCCAGATCAATGGGAATGGCGAAGGGCATCCCCTCGAGCACGAGGAAGTTCGACCGGTTGGTGTTGAACACCCAGACCAGACCCAGTCCCACGAGAACGAGTCCAATCAACTTGAAGAGCAATAACAAACGTGGTTGCGCGACGAGGTTGTTACGAATGCGCCGCTCATTACTGCGGATCATCATGAAGGCGAGGACGGCGATGCAGATGATGATGAACAGCCACGTCGCCAGCACGGTGAAATTACCGCCCACGAGGTCGTAGAGCACCGTTTCTTGCACGGACACCGACCCACCGGTCTTTTGTTTGTCCACGACGTAAATCAAGACGCCCTGAACCGCGAGAAATCCCGCCAGGGTCACGATGAACGACGGGAGCCGTACTTTAATGACGAAGAACGCGTAGAGCCCGCTCACCGCCATCGACGTCACGACGCCCAGCGGTAACGCGATGAACCACGACCAGTGATACTGGGGGTCGGTAAGGATCGTCGCGACCATGCCCGACAGCGCGCAGGTCACTCCTACGGACAAATCGATCTCGCCGAGGAGGAGCAACCAGATCTCCGCCATGCCCAACAGCATGTAGACGGTTGCCTGCACCATGAGATTGGTGAGGTTCTGCGCGGTCAAGAAGTTCGAACTGCGAGACTCGAAATAGATGATCAGGATGACCAGGCCGACGAGAATCGGGACCAGACCACTGTCACCCTTCCAGAGCTTACGGAACTGTAGGGCCAGATCTAGTTTGGGAGCCTCACCGTCGGCGAGTCCCGACGTGGTGGTGACGGACCCGGAGGGAAGGGCCTCCGAGGTTAAATCGCTTGACACGTGACGTCGACCTTTCAGTTAATTGCTCATCGCCCCGGGTCCCGGCACGCGGCTGGACGACCCGGTAGTGATGAGTTCAACGGCGCTTGCCGTGTCGTAGTTTTCGATGGGACCGTTGTTCACCAATGTACCTAAGTACATTACGGCGAGGCGATCGGCCACTTCAAAAACATCGCTGAGGTTGTGAGAAATAACGATGACGCCCAAACCATGGGATTTGAGGGTCTTGATGAGTTCGAGGACCTGGGCGGTCTGCGAGACGCCCAGTGCGGCCGTGGGCTCGTCCAAAATCACTAACTCTGATTCACGCATGACCGCGCGCGCGACGGCGACGGACTGGCGTTGCCCGCCCGAGAGCGACCCGACCAGTTGACGCACCGACTTGACTGTCGTGACCGCGAGATCAGCCAGGGTCTTACGCGTCGCAATCTCCATCTCGATCTCGTCGAGAATGCCCCCTTTGGTCGACTCGCGACCCAGGTACATATTCTGGACAATATCGAGGTTGTCACACAGGGCCAAGTCCTGATAAACGGTGGCGATGCCCAGGTCCGAGGCGTCACGCGGCGTATGGACGTGAACTTCCTTACCCTTCCAGGAAATGGTCCCGCTGGTGGGGGCCCAGATTCCGGAAATGGTCTTGATGAGGGTTGACTTACCGGCCCCATTGTCACCCACCAAGGCGGTGACCTGACCGACTGGAATATCGAGGTCCACGTGCCGCAAAGCCTGCACGGCACCAAAAGATTTGGTGATGCCGCGCAGGCTCAGCAGCGGTGGACCGTCGGACGGTACCACCCCAGAGCCCCGGGGTCCTGCAATAACTGACTCAAAGGTCTCTGGGGTGTCGTCCATCACTACTAATGCTTACTTGATGCCGTAGGTCTTGCAGTCCTGCGCGTACGTCGGCAGGTGGCTTCCCTTGACCGTCGGACGGACACCGGTGCACAAGGCGAACTTGTTGATAACGCCGTCCTTGATGACCGTGGACTGAATGTTGGCGGTGGTCACCCAGGTCGGGCTCAACTCCACCGTCGGAACCATGGTCTTGGTGCCGGTCAACTGCGTCTTGCCCGTCAACAGACTTCCCGGAATCGCCTTGCCAGCGTCCAAGTACAGAGCAGCGATCGCCGCCGCCTGCGCCTCGAGCCAACTGGGCTTGTACACGGTACCGCACTGGTAGCCCGCGAGGATGTTCTGGAAACCGGCGAGCGTTGCGTCCTGGCCCGTGAAGGGAATGGTCTTGGGCTTGAGGCCCTGGCCCTGCAGGTACGAAATGATCGGAGCGGCGTTCTCGTCGTTCGGAGTCACCACGGCGTTGATCTTGCTGTTAGCAGCGTACGCACCCTGGAAGTCCTTCAACGCGGTGGGCGGGTCCCACGTACCGGCGTTCTCGTTGATGGTCTTGGCGTTACCCTTGCCACCTTCAGCGGCGGCGTAGCCGGCCTTGTTGAGAACGGCGTTGTAGCCCTTCGCGAACTGTCCCGCATTGGGGTCAGTTGCCGCGCCATCCATGACGTACATCAGAGGGTTCTTGACCTTCCACGCGCTCAAGCAGCTGAGCATGCCCTTACCGATCAAAGTACCCACGGTGACGTTGTTGAAGCTCACGTAGACGGCGCCATTGGACTGCAGGCGGTCGTAGTCGATGACCTTCACGCCGGCCCGGTTGGCGTCCTTTTGAATCGTATTCGCGGTCGCGGCGTCCTCGGTGTCAATGATCAACACCTTGTCCTTTGCCGTGATGTCCGCCTGCGCGTCGGCAATGGCGATCGCGTCCGAACCCTGGGCGTTCTGGATGTTGAACTGACTGGTCTTGAGACCAGCGTCCGAGAACGCAGTGGTCAGCGCCGGTGCGTCGAACTCGACGTAACGGGTTGACGAGGTCTCGTCGGGCAAAATAACGCCGATGCCGCCCTTTGCGTGCGCCGCCAGTGACTGAATCGTGGGCAGCAGCATGGTGCTGTAGCTCGTGTTCAGAGCACTCGCCGTAATGGCTCCGCTGGCCGAGCTCACGCCCGGCAACATCGCCGCTACGAAGGCTCCGGCAACCACCAAAGAGGCGGCACCCTTCGCTTTATTAAAATTCATGTTTTTTTTCTCCCCAACTCTCTTTTGACGCCCGAAGACGTCTCTCGGTTTTGCACTGCAACAAATACCGTCACGCTCTCGCGTTACGGCAAGGAGAACATAACACCAAACGAACCAATGTGAACGCATTGTTTCACCTGATTGTCACTTGCATCGTTTCAATTTGGGACCAATGCGCCCCCCGCTCCCCTCTCCGGTGTTGACAACGGGGAGCGCGAACGGCCAACGGTGGCGTCGCGTCGCGATGCTTTTCCCAGGTGGTGACGCCTAACGTCGTTGACGGGACTCCGCAACGGCCTCACGCTCACGCCGAAGAATTCACCGCGACCCCCCGCAGGAGAGCACCCACAGATTCTGTCAATGCGTGGAAGCGATAGGGGGTTCGCGACGCCAAAGTACCCGGTGGCACCGCGCTTTTCCCACCGCGCGCGTTCGACGTCACTGGGCACGAAATGAGATGCGCGTCGTTCGAGCGCGACGTGAAATGACGACACGGCGATCGACGTCCAGCGAGCGACCGTCCAGGCGCTACTTGCGCCTCGATGTCTAGACGCTCAATCCCGTGATAGTCCCCAGGAGCGATTCCACGGTGTACTCGGTGGTGGGCGCGTCGCGCACCACCGCGCCGAGTCGCAACACGATGATTCGATCGGTCACCTCGAGCACGTGCGGCAGTGTGTGCGAGATGAACAACACACAGAGTCCTTGCTCCTTCGCGGCGGTGATGACCTTGAGCACCTCCAGTGACTGTCGCGCGCCCAGGTGGTTCGTGGGTTCGTCCAGGATGATCACGTGCTTCGCCCACATGGCGGCACGCCCGATCGCCACCGCCTGGCGTTGACCCCCGGAGAGTTGCGAGACGGTGCGCTTGGACAAGGGGACCGTGATGCCAACCTTCTCGAGCTCTTCGAGGGCACGGCGTTCCATGGTCTTTTGATCGAGGAAGCCAAGTCGCCCCAGTACACCCCGACGGAGCAATTCTCGACCCAAGAAGATGTTCGAACCGATGGTCAGATCCGGTGCCAGGCCAGAATCTTGGTAGAGCGTCTCGATTCCCGCCTGCATCGAATCATGGGGTGATTTCCAGTGACGCGCCACGCCGTCGACGAAGAGTTCGCCGGAGTCAGGATTGTGCACACCAGAGATGGTCTTGATCAATGAGGATTTACCCGCGCCGTTGTCACCGACCAAGCCAATGACTTCTCCCGAGTATGCGCGGAAGCTGACGTCGGTCAGCGCCCGCACCGAACCGTAGGACTTGCTGATGTGGCGCAACTCGAGGATGGGTTCGCGTTCGACGCTCATAGCAACTTCTTCGATCCGGCGCTGAGCGATTGAAGAAGGACGGCCAGGGCGATGAAGGCCGCCACGACAACCTCGTTCCACGTCGTGGCGACGTTGATGAAGGTCAAACCGTCGTGGACGACGGTCAAGATCGCCACGCCGATGATCGTACCGGTGAAGCGACCCGCGCCGCCCACGAGGCTGGCTCCGCCGATGACCACCGCGGCAATCGCCTCGAGCTCGTTGCCGATACCGCTTTGGGGCGCGCCCCCGCTCGTCTGGAAGTAAAAGATCATCCCGGTGAGGCCGGCCAAGAGTCCCGACAGGATATAAACCGAGGCCACGTGGCGATTGACGTTGATGCCCGCGGCCCGAGCGGCGAAGGGGTTGGAACCGATGGCGAAGTTGTAACGGCCGTATCGAGAGACGTGCAGCACAATGCCCAGAATCGCCGTCAGCACCAGCACGATGACCGAGAGCCACGTGAAGATCCAAAATCCGGTGGCACTCCAGACGGCCGCCACGGGGTCGTAGCCAATGGTGCCCCCCTTGGAGAACACCAGCGCCAGGCCCTCCCCCGCACTTAGCGTGACGAGCGTGGCGACGAAGGGGACGAGTCGGGCCCTCGTGATCATCAGCGCATTAATGATGCCCACCAGCGCCCCCACTCCCGCGCAGACCAGGGTACCGACGAGCAACGAGGGCACCTCGCCGAAGTGATGTCCTTCCAGGTACTGGATGACGTAGGCCCCCACCACTCCCGAGACCGCGACGGTCGAACCAACTGACAAATCGATACCACCCGAGATGATCACGTAGGTCTCGGCGGCGGCGATCAGGACAGCTTCGCAGAAGTCCACGATGAGATTAGAGAACTCCGACGTACTAAAGAATCGACTGTTGTGGAAGTCGAAGAAGCACATCACCGCGATCAAGACCACGAGCAGAATTGATTGCTGGCTCGTGAGGAGAGCGGCGCAGCGTCGAAGCAGCGAGGGTGGCCTCTCTGCGGTGCCCTGGGGGGGCGGTGTCTCGACAATTGACACGGGACTTCCTTAGGACGACATCGGAACCGATGAACACATATTGAAAGTACTGCACAGCACCGACGGACCCCTGGGCGAACACTCGGGTTCGCCCAGGGGTCCGAATCGTGCGGGGACTAAGCCGCCTTGTACACGTACTTAGCGCACAGCATGGCGCAGTTCGCCGGTGTCAAGACGACGTTGGCGAGCGTCGTCAGGTGAGCGATCTTTCCCTTACCCGTCAACTTTGCGTACACCGCATCGATGATGTCCTTACCCTCGAGGGCGGGCTGCTGGGAAATGATCGCCGAGATCTTGCCCGCCTGCATGCTCTTGATGGTCGTGGCGTACGCGTCGTAACCCACCACCTTGATGTTCTTGCCCGCCGAACCCGCGGTGAGAATCGCCTGAGAGGCGCCCTCGAGGTCCGTACCATCGATCGCGAAAATTCCCGCGACCTTGTTGGCCGACAAGTCCTGCTTGAAGCCCGACGTCGCCACGGCCGGCTGGGAGTTCGAGACGATCGGGTTGAGCGCCTTAATATTGGGGTACTTGGCCTTGACCTCGGCAGCGAATCCCTGCAAACGAGCCGCGTCGGTCGACGTGGTGATGGAGCTCACGCCGATGGCGACCACGCACTTCGACGACGACGTGCAGTGCTTGGCGTAACCAATGGCCGCAGCCAGTGCGTCGGCCGCGGCCTTGCCACCCTGGATATTGTTGCCCGTCACCCAGGCCGTGATGTTGCTCTGGTTCGCGTCGCCCGAGTCGACGTTAAAGACCGGAATTTTCTTCGACACGTACTGCGCCACCAGAGGCTGGAGCGCCTTGGTGTCGGTGGGGGCCAGAACGAGCGCGTTCGGCGCCGTGGCGAGCAGATTCTGAACGATGGGAATTTGCGTGGCCGACGAGTAAACACTGGGGTTGCCCTGCCACACCAACTTGATGCCCAGTTTGTTGGCCTCGGCGGTGGCGCCGACCCTCATGGAAATGAAGAACGGGTCCGACGCCGCTCCCACGACATAGTCCACCGTGTATTTCTTCGCCGCCGCGTTGGCCACCCCAGCGGTGCCCCCAACGAACGTGAAAACTGACGCGGCCAAAGTTGAGGCAACTGCCGCACCCTGGACGAGTCGCATTGAACGTGACTTCATTATTTTGCTTCCCCCCTTGCCCGAACCATGAGACCGTCTCACGGAGTACTGGACAACGTTGTCTCACACTAGCCAGGACTCCCATTTCTGTCAATGTCAATTGCGTGACTTTCTTCACCTCACGGGCCCATTGCCAGCGAGAGCTGTGCTCACGGGTCACCACACTGAGTAATCCCTGATTAGCGCAGGCTGGGACTCGGTACTGGTCGAATTTCCCCCGAACCGCGGGCGATGAAGGTCATCTCAATTATCTTCTTCTGCGATGGTCCATTCTCACCATCTATGCGCGCGAAGAGCAGGGTGGCCGCTTCACGGGCAATGGCCAGCGGGTCCTGGGCCACGACGGTGATAGCGGGCTCGAGCAGATCGGCCAGCAAGAAGTCGTCGCATCCCACGAGGGCGATGTCCTTTTGCAATCCTCGCTCGCGAATGGCGCGCACCGTCCCCACCGTCAAGGGATTGCGAGCGGCGAAGAATGCCGTGGGCGCGTTCGATGAATCGAGGAGCGCACCGGCGGCTGCCTGAGCCGCCTCCACTGTGCGTAGGTCTCGAACGACCAGCCTCGGGTCGACGGTGAGCCCACCGATGGCCAAAGCGTCGCTGTAGCCATTGAATCTCTCCTGGGCGGTGAAGATCGTGGTGAGGTCTCCGAGAAAGGCGATGCGATCATGGCCGTGTTTCATCAGGTGTTTCACCCCATCACGCGTGCCGACACGAGAATCCGACAAGACCGCGTCGGCGTCGAGCAGATGGGGGGGGCGGTCGATGAAGACGAAGGGGACGCCGGCGAGTTGCTCTTGGCGCAAGTACTGATGATCTCGACTCGCCGGAGCGATGATGACGCCGTCCACGCGGTAGCGCGACATACGAAGAGTGAGCTCTCGTTCACGCTGGGGATCCTCGTCGAAGCTCCCGCCCAGCACCGAGACACCGCGGGCAATCGACATCTCCTCGAGCACTCGGTAGATGACCGCCGAGAACGGGTTGGATAGATCCTCGAGCAACACCGCGATCGTCGAGGAGCGTCCGTCGCGCCGGCGCAACGCGCTCGCGCCAAGGTGAGGCTGGTAGTGCAACTGGCTCGCGGCGCGGCGCACCCGCTCGACCAGCTCGACGTTGACCGTGGGCTCATCGTTGATCACTCGTGACACCGTCTTCAGGCTGACGCGGGCCAGCGCCGCGACATCCTTCATAGTCGCGCGCGAGACCGATCCTCGGTTCGGCACTGTTTGGACCATGCGGCATCTTCTTTCTCGAGCTCCCCGCCCGGTGAGCCACTCCCAATGGTGGTGAGATAACGTTGTCTAAACTACCGTGCGACACTAGCGGGGCCCCGACCAGTCGCGGCGACGTGGTCGTCGTGCGAACCCTTTGAAAGGACGCGGACGTCGGTGAACTCACGCGCGATCGCCGTTGTGGGCGAAAATTTGGTGGATCTTTTGGTCTCACCAGGGGGCAACGTGCAGGCCGTGGTGGGCGGAGGACCCTTGAACGTAGCACGCACCATTGGCCGACTGGGGGCGAGTGCCCACTTCGTCTCGGGGATCTCGAACGACGCCTTTGGATCACTCGTACGGCGCGCCCTCGACGATAGCCAGGTACGGATCACGCTGCCCCAGCCGCTGGCCCAGCCCACCACCCTCGCGGTGGTGCAACTCGGTCCCGACGGTCCACGCTATGACTTTCATCTTCGAGACACCGCGGCGTTCTGTCTCGAGCCCGCGGCGGTGATCGCCGCGGTGGCGAAGATCCCTCGACTCGGCGCCCTGTATCTGGGAACACTGGGGCTCCTCGTCGAGCCCATGGCGTCGTTGGGTGAGACCTTGGTGACCAAGGCATCGCGCGACACACTCGTCGTCCTCGATCCCAACTGCCGCCCGAGTGCCGTACAAGATCCCAACGGCTATCGCGCACGCGTGACCCGGCTCTGCGCGCGCGCCGACGTCGTCAAGGTCTCGACCGAGGACCTCGCCTACCTCTTCCCCGACCTCACGGAAACGGAGGGGTCACGGCGGATTCTGCACGACGGAGCGCGCTGTGTCATCGTCACCCGGGGCGCCGAACCCGTATCGGTGCTACACCGGGACTTCGAGTTCACCATCGAGGTGGCTCCCACCGAGGTCGTCGACACCGTGGGGGCCGGTGATGCCCTAGTGGGAGGTTTCCTGGCGTGGTGGACCGGTCGCGACCTCACCCGTCAGCACCTCGACGAGGGGACAACCGTAGCGGGCGCGGTCGCCGGCGCCGTGGAGATATCGCGACTTAACTGTCAGCGCTCCGGCGCTTCACCACCGCGCCGTAGCGACGTCGCGCACTCAGCGGGCTGGGACTGGCTCTAGGGTCGCCATCACTTTTTCGAGAGTCTCCATAATGGCGACAGTTTCATCGAGGGGCATGACAGGACTCTCCACGAGACCCTCGTGCAGACAACGAGCCACTTCGATCGCCTGAAAGCGCAATCCACGCGGCGCCACGTCAAAGGAGAAAGGAGTGACATCCCCTTCGCGGGTGATCAATCGAAACGACGTCGGAGCGTAGAAATCGGCGTCGATCTCGATCCTCGCCGCGGTGCCCGTGATGCACGCGCGCGTCGCACTGCGCGCGGCCGAGGTGCACGTGAGCAACGCCTGCGCGCCAGAGTCGTAACCGAAGATCATCGAGGCTTGACCGTCCACGCCCGTAAATGCCGGGTCGACCATCGTCACCATGCGCGAGGGAGTGCCGAGCAACATCGAGGCGAACGAGATGGGGTAGACCCCAAGGTCCAGCAGCGCCCCGCCGCCCAGCTCGGGGGCGAAAAGGCGCGAGGCGCGATCGTGGGCGAACCATTTGCCGTGATCCGCTTCGACCATCACGATCTCCCCCAGGTCGCCGCGCTCGACGAGGTCCCGTAGGGCGACGACGTGGGGCAAAAAGCGGGTCCACATCGCCTCCATCATGAAGATGTTCCTCGAACGCGCCATCGCCACCAATTCACGAGCCTGTGCGCCATTCATGGTGAAGGCTTTCTCCACCAACACGGGCTTATCGTGCTCGAGGGCGAGCGCCGCGTTGTCGAAGTGCATCGGGTGAGGGGTGCTCACGTACACCGCATCAATCTCGGGGTCCTGCACCAACGCCTCGTACGATCCGTATCGACGAGGGACATTGAACTCGTCACCAAAGACATTGGCCGAATCGAGCCGACGTGAACCGACCGCGGCCACTTCGCCCTCGTCGATGAGTGCCAGATCGCGCGCGAAGGTCTGGGCGATCCGTCCCGTACCGATGAATCCCCACCGCACTGGTCTGACCATTCGTCCCTCGTCCCTTCGTCGCGTGGCAACATCCTCGACGCCAGGTCACCTCGCTCGGGGCGAGCGTGACCGCTCTTACGTTACTGGTTCGTCGATTCTCGGTGGACTGACGATATCCGCCCGAGCGTGGTCAGGGACGCCGTGAGATCGAGCCCATCAGGAGCACCGAGGAAAGTCTCTAGGATTCTTCTATGCAATTCGTTATCGCCGGGTGGTCCCCGCTCGCGCCGTCGCCGCGCCACGACGTCACTCGTGCCGAAACCACGACGACGCCACGGTATCGTGCGCGACGTCGTGGGCGAGAGAACTAGGCGTGCCCCTCCTTCGCGAGACGCCCACCTCTGGAATGTCGCCCTACCTCGCCCAACACCTCGATAATCCGGTGCAGTGGTGGTTATGGGGGGAAGACGCTCTCGCCGAGGCCACGCGCCGCGATTGCCCCATCTTTTTATCCATCGGCTACGCGGCCTGCCACTGGTGTCACGTGATGGCGCACGAAACGTTCGAGGATCTCGTTCTGGCGCGCCAGTTGAACGACAACTTTCTCGCCATCAAGGTGGACCGGGAGGAACGACCCGACCTCGACCAGCTCTACATGGCGGCGACGCAACTCGTCAGCGGTCACGGCGGATGGCCGATGTCGGTCTTCCTTTTGCCCGATGGCCGACCCTTCACGGCCGGGACGTACTACCCACCCACAGACCGCTACGGTCAAGTCGGTTTCGACACCCTGCTCCGAGCGGTCAGCGGCGCCTGGCGTACCCGACGCGGTGAGGTGGAGAGTCAGGCGAGGACCCTCGAGCATGCCTTGTCGCGCGAGGTCGCCTTCGTCGAACACTTAGCGCCGCACCACGAACCCCTCGACCTCGCCGCGAGCCGACGGGCCCTGGCGAACGAACTCGCCACGCAAACCGACGCCGACGGTGGATCCGGCGCCCCGCGCTTTCCGCGTCCGAGCTACGTCGACGCGCTGCTCGACGACGACGCGGCCTCGTCACACGAGGCCGCGTGGCGAGTCCTCTCGGTGATGTCGCGCCGAGGTCTCTTCGATCACCTCGAAGGAGGCTTCGCTCGCTACAGCGTCGACGCGAAGTGGCACGTGCCGCACTTTGAGAAGATGCTGAGTGACCAAGCGCTCTTGGCGCGAACCTATTTCAGCGCGAGTCGCCGGGGTCAAGAATTCACCCACTTCGCCGACGTGGCGCGCCGCACCGTAGCCTTCGTCCAGGATAACTTGCGCGTCAATGGGGGCTACGCCGCGTCGCTCGACGCCGACGCCGGCGGCGTCGAGGGGGCGCACCTGACGTGGACGACCGACGAAGTGACCGCCGTGTTGCGCGACGCGGACCAGGGTCAGTGGACGCTCGAGATTCTTGATCGATTCTGCGTCGCGCCCCCCGGTGACCTCGAGGGTCGCAGTGTGTTGCGCCTGGCCGACGGCGCCGAGTTCTCGGCGCCCCCCCACCTCCGCGCGGCCCTCGAGGCACTGACGATGGCCCGTCGAGGCCGACCGCAACCAACGCGCGACACCAAGGTGATCCTGGAGTGGAACGCCATGTTCGCCCGGGCCCTGTTCGCCTCGCGCGACCGGCAATTCATCGCGGACGCCCTCGATCTGCTGAATTCTCTCGCGACCTCGCACTTCGCTCGAGGCCACTGGTGGCGCACCCAGACTCGCCGCGACTACGCCACCGCGAGCGACCTGGCGTGGCTCATCGATGCCCTCCTCGACGCCTACGAGGTCGCGGGCGACGACGCGTGGCTGGGGCGCGCCTACGACTGTGCCAGTTACCTCATCGAGCACTACTGGGACGGTGCCGTCCCCTCGGCGCGTTCGCCGCACGATGGCGGGGGCGTCTTCGCCTCCTCGGACCAGTGCGGGGACATCTTCGCCCGGCCCAAGGAGATCTTCGACGCGGCGACTCCGTCGAGTCACGCCATCACGACCAACGCCCTGGCGCGTCTCGCGCTGTGCCGCGGCGATCAGAATCTGATAGCCATCGCCCAGCGCCTCGTGGAACTCGGCGCCGAGTTGATCGCCACGCATCCCCGCGCGGTCCCCGACCTGCTTTCGGCGGCGGGTATCGTCCACGGTGTGGAAGTGGTGATCCCGGGTGCGCCCAACGCCCTGAGCGAACACGTACGATCGTTACCCATGTTGCGTGGTGTCTTGATCGGTGGTTCGGGTTCGTCCCCTCTGCTCCGCGGGCGTGAGGAGGGCCTGGCGTACGTCTGTCAGTCGGGTTCTTGCCGTCGCCCGGTGTCGAGCGTCGCGGAACTGCGTGACGTCCTCGCGGAAGTCCGATAACCGTGGCCTGGTGGCGACGGGACCCCGCGGCGCGCGCTATCAAGCGGCTCGTCGAACAGACCCCCCACGTCGACGTCGTCGACCTCACTCCCGGATCGACCGTCCACGGCTTGGTGCTGGGATCGACCAACGAGACGACGACCGTCATCGACTTGGCCTCGCACACCATCGTGCGCTGGCGCATACCCTGGCCCGAGGATTTCGTCACCGACCTCGCGGCCTTCGACGTCGTCGAAGCGGTGCTCGCCACGGACCTCGAACGAAACGACCTGGCCCAACCCGAGGCCGTCACGCTGGCGGACTTGCCCCGCCGACTCGGCAACTATTCGGGTCGTCAAGTCAAGAAGTGGCTCGAGCAACTCGCCAGCCCCGCGGATGGTCCCCTCTTCGGATTCCGCGGACCCAGCGCCCCGTACTGGGAGTTTCGCGGGGAGCGTCCGAGCGTCGCGCTGATCGCGGCGGACCGGGGACCCCAGTTGATGCGACGCACCGACGACGGATCAACCTGGGTGCGCTTTGGTTGGTACGGCGATGACATCTGGCTGCTCTGCGAGGACAACCACGCAATCCGCACCATCGAGGCGACCCGGCGCACGTCGCTCGCCGGCAAGGATCTGGCGACGTCGCTCGGCTTCCGCCCGACCTACATCTTGACCACGCTCTCGCAACCCATCGACGGACACTGTTACAAGAGCTGCACGGGACTACTGCCCCGCGGCTGAGGGTTACTTCAGGAGTTTGCCCGACGCCAGGGCCTCGGCCATCGCCCAACCAAAGACCACGAGGCGCTGTCCCTTGTCCGCCACGACGTCCTCGAAGAACGTCGCGGCGCCCTCGGGAATCGTCCCCTTGGACGAAACGTAGTCCAGGCCCCCCACCGAACCCGCGGGGACGCTCATGATGAACGTCTTATCGTCAATGGCCTTCTCCGAGCCGAAACGCTTCGCCAGCCGGCGGCCCCACGCGCGGTCCTCGCCCGTGGGGCGATACCCCAGGCGGGGCACGATGTCCTCGAGACCGAGGAAGGCTCGATACCCGTCGGGGGTAATCAGGCGCGAGCCGAGCAGTACGTCCTCGTCGGGGAAGGCCAGCAGGGCGCGGCGGAATTGGTCGTGCAGAATGGACTTGAGAGTCTGGTCAGATTTGGCGTTGCGGTCCACCAACATGATGCCGATGAGCAATGACGGCGTTCCGCCGATGCGCTCTAGAGTGAAGAACGAGTAGCCGCGCAACTTGGCGCCCTCGCGCGCGTGGGTGACGAGCACCCACTCCTCACGTTGCTTCGACAAGAAGCCAATGTCGAAGTTGGGCTCCCGATCCACGCACAAATCAGCCATTTCAACCAATTCCGCGTCGCTCAAAGCGGTGGAATCCTTCGTAGTGACGGTCATTCCCATAGCCCCTATTCTACGGTGCGCGGCGACCCAAGGGAAATTGTCACGCTTTGATGACGTTTCGACCGAATTCGCTGCGTAGGTCTCCCACCACCGAGGCGATGGTGACGCGAAAATCCGGTCCTAGCCTAAACGCCTTGCCCTCGAGACCGGTCTCGAGGATGACCGGCGACGGGCCGGGGTAGCGCTGGAGGATCTCCTTGAGTTTCGCGATGCCCGACGTCGTAAAATCCTCGGGTCGAAAACTCAATCGCAACTCGGCGTCGCCGCGGTCCACGCGCAATACTTCGACGTCGATGGCCCCAAAACGGGGCTCGTCGTCGCGCACGTCCACTCGCACCTTGACGACCACGATATTGTCCTTCGCCAGGTACCCGCTGCACTTGTCGAACACTTTGGAGGAGAAATTCACTTCGATCGAACCACCGAGGTCCTCCACGACCGTACGCGCGTACGCCCGACCGTCCTTGGTGGTGCGCAATTGGACTTCGGAGAAGATTCCGCCAATCTTGAAGGGGCGATTCGCTTTCGCGAGATCCTCCGCCTGCTCGCGTAGGGATACCAGCGTTCCGTCCGTCTTCGTCGCCAGCGCGTGCTCCACGGCGTACAACGGATGATCGGAGATGTACGTTCCCAGCATCTCGCGTTCAAAGTCGAGCTTCACCGGTTGATCAAACTCCACCGGCGACAGGCGGACCTCGGTACCTTCCCAGTCATTGGCACCGTTGGCCTCGAGTGAGGCAAAGAGCGTCGAGATGCCCAGTGCCACGTCCTTGCGACGCGAGAGGGTGACCTCGATCAACTCGTCGACCTTGAGCAGGAGACCCAGTCGGGGCACGTTGAACGAATCGAAGGCGCCCGCCTTGATGAGCGACTCCATCGTGCGTCGGTTCAGCACCGAGGGGTCCACGCGACGCACGAAGTCATAGATCGACGCGAAAGGACCTCGTGCATCGCGCTCGGCCACGATCTTGTCGACGAGGGCCTCACCCACGTTGCGCACCGCGGCCATTCCGAACAAGATCGTCCGCGGCGCGCTCAGGCTCGGGGCGTAATCCCCCACGGATTCGTTGACGTCGGGGACACCCACGGTGATATTCATCTGGCGCGCCTCGTTGAGGTATAGCGAGGCCTTGTCCTTATCGTCGCGGAACGAGGTCAACAGGGCCGACATGTATTCGACGGGGTAGTTGGCCTTCAACCACGCGTTCTGGTACCCGAGCAACGCGTAGCCGTAGGCGTGGCTCTTGTTGAACGCGTAGTCGGCGAAGGGCTCGATCTTGTTGAAGATCGTCTCGCCGAGTTCACGGCCGTACCCCTCGCGTTCGGATCCATCAACGAATTTGGCGCGTTGGGCCTGGATCATCTCGCGAATCTTCTTCGAACACGCCTTGCGTAGATCGTCGGCCTCGGTCATGGAGAAGCCGGCGATCTTCGTGGCCACTCGCATGATGTCTTCTTGGTAGATCATCAGCCCGTAGGTCTCCGCGAGTATCTCGCTGAGCACCGGATGGTCGTAGCGCACCTCTTGTCGATGGTTCTTACGATCCGCGTAATCATTGTGCACGTTCTCGCTCAAGGGCCCTGGTCGATACAGCGCGTTGAGCGCCGCGATGTCGTCAAAGGAGGTGGGAGCGAGACGGCGCATGAGTTGACGCATCTTGTCGCCCTCGAGTTGGAAGATGCCGATGGAATTACCCAGTTGCAACATCGCGAAGACCTTGGGGTCGTCCAAGGGGACGTGATCGATATCGATGTCGATGTCGTGCGTACGCCGAATGTGGTCGAGTGACCTCTCGATGATGGCCAAATTTCGCAACCCCAGAAAATCCATTTTCAAGAGCCCGAGCTTCTCGATCGCGGTGGCCTCGTACTGCGTCACGATTGGTGCGTCCTCGGCCGCGGAATTGGGACTGGATTTGCGCTGGACCGGGACGTAATCGAGGACCGGGCCGCGCGTGATCACCACCGCCGCCGCGTGGATGCCGTCCTGGCGGCGCTTGTCGACGAAACCCTTCGCCACGTCGATGACGTGGGTGACGTCGGCGTTGGTCTCATAGAGGGTGCGCAGGTCCGCCGCTTCGGTGTAGCGACCCTCGTACCCGGGCACCGGTTCGAAACAAGCCTGCAGCGGTAGGTCCTGACCCATGACCAGTGGCGGCATGGCCTTGGCGATCTGGTCACCGAGTTGGGGGGGGTAGCCCAACACTCGGGCGGCGTCACGCACCGCGGCGCGCGCCTTGATCGTGGAGAACGTGACGATCTGGGCGACGTGATCGGAACCGTAGCGCTCGGCGGCGTAGCGAATCATGTCGCCGCGATAGCGCTCGTCGAAGTCCATGTCGATGTCGGGCATCTGCTTGCGACCGGGATTGAGGAACCGCTCGAAGATCAATCCGTAACGGATTGGGTCGAGGTCGACGATTTTTAGGCAATAGGCAATGCAACACCCCGCGGCCGACCCTCGTCCGGGTCCCACGCGGATTCCCTTCTCTCGCGCGTGACGAATCAGGTCCCACACCACCAAGAAGTAATCCGAGAAACCCATGTCCGCCACGACGCGCAGTTCATATTCGAGGCGCTGACGTACTTCTTCACTGAGGGAGTCGCCGTAGCGCTCGCGGGCGCCCACCATCGTCAGGTGGGTCAACAAGCGGTCCGCCCCTTCCTTGTGGGTCGCGCCGACGAGGTCGGCGGGGATCGGGAATTCCGGCAGCGCGTTGTTGTCGAATTCGATGGTCAGATCGACGCGCTCGGCGATCGCGAGCGTGTTGTCGCAGGCCTCGGGGATCTCTCGAAAGAGGTAGCGCATCTCGGCGGCGGACTTGAGGTAGTGCTGATCGCTCGAGAATCGAAATCGTTGCGGGTCTGCGACCAACGAACCGGTCCCGATGCACAACAGCGCGTCGTGCATCGCGGCGTCACCGTGACGCACGTAGTGCAGGTCATTCGTGGCCAGCAGCGGCGCCCCGAGGTCACGGGCGATGCGTAGCAGCTGGGGGTTGGTGCGCCCCTGTTCGGCCAGGCCGTGGTCTTGCATCTCAATAAAGAAGTTGTCGGCACCGAAGATGGTCTGGAGTCGTCCGGCGAGTTCGAGCGCCTTGACGTAATCGTCCTGCAGTAGCGCTTGGAGCACCACGCCGCCCAGGCACCCCGACGTCGCGACGAGACCGGCGGCGTGCTCTTGGAGCAGTTCCCAGTCCAGTCGGGGCTTGTAGTAATACCCCTCGAGGAAGGCACGCGAGGAGAGTTCGCGAAGATTGCGGTACCCGTCGTTGTTGGTCGCCAACAGCGTCAAGTGGTGGTAGAGCTTTTGGCCGCCTTCGGTATCGCCCCCCGTATCGTCGATCTTGCCCCGGCGCGGCGGTCGGTCGAAACGCGAATTCGCCGCCATGTAGGCCTCGAGTCCGATGATGGGAATGACGTCGTGCGTGCGACAGCTCTCGTAGAAATCGATGACACCGTAGAGATTGCCGTGGTCGGTAATTCCGATGGCCCCTTGACCATCGGCTTTCGCGGCAAGGATCATCTCCTCGACCCGCGCGGCGCCGTCGAGCATCGAGTACTCGGTGTGGTTGTGTAGGTGAACGAAACTCTCGGCCATCGATTTAGGGACTTTCTGGGGTCGGCCACGACGACGCGCGACCGGCCGACTCTAGCGAGAGACTGTGACGCGTCACCGCGTCACTTAGAGGTACGTGCCGGCGCGGGGTTCGACGCTACCGGGATTGAGTGACCGGTCGCGCATCTTCTCGAGTTGCGCGGTCGCGGCCGCCTGCTGGGCGAAGAAGGACGCCTGGATGCCGTGGAAGAGTCCCTCGAGCCAACCCACCAACTGAGCTTGTGCTACGCGTAACTCCGATTCGGTGGGGATTTCGGCACTAAAGGGCAGGACCATGCGCCCGAGTTCCTCACCGAGATCCGCCGACAATGCCCCCGAGAGCTCGCGAATCGACGTCTCGTAGATCTCGCGCAGTCGTGCTCGTCCCGCCTCGTCCAGCGGGGCGGCGCGTGCCTCGTCCAACAAGGTCTTGACCATGGCCCCGATGCGCATCACCTTGGCGGGTTGAGAGATGTAATCAGTCTCGGGTTCCTTGGTCGCGTCGGGCGCGGCCCCTTCGTCTCCGGGCGAGATGACCTCGTCGGGATTCACGGTCACATTGGGATTGGGTGCTTGTTCCACACCATGCAGTGTGCCAGAAAAGTGGCCCCTCGGGGACAGCGCCGTGACGCTCGTTCGCCGATAGACTGCGGACGTGAGGGTGTCGACGCGCGGAGATTACGCTAGTCGCGCTCTGCTGAGCCTGGCCTTGGGCAGCGACCTCACGGTACCGACGTCGGTGCGCGATCTCGCCGAACGCACGGGACTCCCCCAGCCCTATCTGGAGCAAATACTCCTCATTTTGAAGGGAGTCGGCCTAGTCCGCTCGAAGCGCGGGGTCGGGGGTGGCTACGTTCTGGCGCGTGACGCGGAGAAAATCACCCTGGCTGAAATTGTGGCCGCCGTCGATGGACCCATCGTGGCGGGCGACTTTGGCGAGCCCCACCGTGACGGGGCGTGCGACCACGAGGGCCAGTGCGTCCTACTCGGGGTCTGGGCCGTGGTGGGGAACCATATGCGTGAGCACCTCTCGAGTTTCACCCTGGCCGATATGGTGCTCCAGGCTCGCGGTCTCCAGCCCCCGCGTCAGCCCCACCAGGCCGTGGTCTGATCATTTCTTAAGACCTAACTAAATTCACCTCACTGCGACTACTACCCCGTGGTAAATTAGTTATGCGTCCATAGGAGAAATACCTGTGAAAAGCCTGTGGACGTAGCGTACTTCGTCCCCAAAGGAGTTGCCATGAACACCACACCCCGTCGATCAACCGTGAATACCAATGACATGCTGGGCCTGCTGATGCGAGACCTGGACCGTTACCCGATGCCCAACTACGACGAGCAGGTCGAACTCGCCAAGCGCGTCACTGCGGGCGACGAGGAGGCCAAGAAGCAAATGGTCGCCGCCAACCTGCGACTCGTCCTGCACTGGGCCCGTCGCTACCAGGACCGTGGCGTGGAGATGGTGGACCTGGTCCAAGAGGGAACGTTCGGACTCCTGCGCGCCGTCGAGAAGTTCGATTGGGAGCGCGGTTTCAAGTTCTCGACCTACGCGACCTGGTGGATTCGCCAGGCTCTCCAGCGCGCCGTGCAACAGCACGGACGCACCATTCGAATCCCCCTCGAGGTCGGCGAGCAACTCCAGCGACTCGAGGCGACCAGCGCCGAGTTGACCTCGCTCTTTGGTCGTAAGCCCACCGACGAGGAGCTCGAAGAGGCGACGGGGATGAATCGCGAGGTGCGCGAGGGTTTACGCGGCCTGGCGGGCGTCACCGCGAGCCTCGACCAGCCCGCCTCGTCGGACTCGGCCACGACCTTGGGCGACCTCGTCGCTCCAAGTCAGCACGATTGGGTGGGGGACATCGAGCAAGGCATGATGGACCAGCAACTGCTGGACGCACTGAGTCAATTAACGGCCCTGCAGCGAGAAGTGGTGACCCTACGCTTTGGCCTCGGCGGTGCGACGCCGCTGTCACTGCAGGCCACGGCGACCAAGATGGACATCGGCGTGCGTCGGGTGCGACGCGCCGAAGAGGAGGCCCTCGAGATTCTTCGTCACGACACCGCCATCCTCGCCGCCCACGCCAACGCCTAGAGGTTTCGCTCCTGCCCCAGTAGGCCCGCGAGGTCGGCGGGCAGGGGAGCACCCGCGCTCACGGGCTCGTCCGTGCGAGGGTGTCGAAAGCTCAGCGTGCGAGAATGGAGCCAGAAGCGCTCCTCGGGGAGTCGGCGGTCGCGTCGGTGCCCGTACCGAGGATCATTGACCACGGGGTGTCCAATAGTGGACATATGCACTCGAATCTGGTGGGTCCGTCCCGTGTCCAACGTGAGACGTAGCAACGTCACGGCGTGGGGTTTGTCGATGCGCTCGATCACTTCGTAGCCCGTGCGCGCCGCGCGCCCGTCAGCACGCACGGCCATCAACGTGGGCGTGCGTGTGGAGCGCCCGATGGGAGCGTCGACGACGCCGCGCTCCTCGGCCACGTGGCCCTCCACCAATCCGAGATACGTGCGGTCCATGTCGCGACTAGCCAGTTGATCGCGTAGGCCGATCAATCCCGTCACCGTTTTGGCGACCACCAGTACTCCCGACGTGCCTTTGTCGAGACGGTGCACGATACCCGGGCGAAAGGGGTCACTGAGACCCTCGTCGCTGAGCAACTGCATCTGGGGATAGCGCGCCAGCAAGCCCGCCACCAGGGTCCCGGTACGCTGGCCGGCCCCCGGGTGCACTACTTGACCCGGGGATTTGTTTACGACCGCGAAATCCTCGTCGTCCAGAACCACGTCGACGTCGACCGACGGGTCGGGTTCGACCATTGCGGCGTCGGGTTCGGGTAGGTGCGCTACCAGGTGCTGACCCTCCTCGAGCACGTAGGCACCCTTGGCCACCACCTTGTCATTCACGCTCACCGCCCCCTCGCCCACCATCTCGGTCACCTCGGAGCGCGAGAGGCCCGTCAGCATGGCGATCACTCGGTCGACGCGAACGGCGTCGAGCGTGCCGGGCACCACGAGATCCAGCGTCGCCCCATCGAAGGCGTCGTGGTTCTCCGTCATTTCTGCACCATGGTCGCGTCGCGTAACAGCGCGATGATCAGCACGCCACACCCCAGAGTCACCCCGACGTCGGCGAGATTGAACACCGGGAACGTCCCGAACGCGATGAAGTCGGTGACCCGGTGGGGAATCGCCACGAGTCGATTGACCTCATTGCCGACACCGCCGCCTAGCAGCAGCCCGAAACCAACCGTCGAGATTCCCGGCGCCGCGCGTAGCGCGACGACAGCGACGATCACCACGATCAACAAGACCGTCAGCGTCGTCCAGACGGGCCCAGATCGATTCAGGGAGAAGGAGATGCCCGTGTTGTACGCCAGTCGCAGCCACAAGGGTCCGAGGAGGTGCACACTACGGTGCGCCAACGCGTGGCCCGCCCATAGTTTGCTCAGTAAATCTACGATCGTCACCACGAACGCGACGACCACGACGTTGACGTTGACGCCGTGAGTTACACGCTGGCGCGACACGTGACACAAGTGAACACGGGGAGTTGAAATTGCAGTCGCGGCTTCGATATTGGTTCGTAGCACTCGTCGCAGCGACCGTAACTTCCGTCGTCGATACGGCTCAGGGCCACGTCAATCTCGTCGACCTTGAGGCGCAACGCCGTGGCGAAATCCTTCAACTGATCGCGCTGGATGTCCGAAGCGACGCTCGATCCGTCCTCGTCGTCGTATTCGAGACGCTCGCGGTCCACCAGCATCTCGTTGGCCTCATCGTCACTGATCGCGATCTGCTGCAGGGTGGACTCTCGTGCCTCGAGCAACAGCCCGCGCAGTTCGTCTAGGAACTCCGGCTCGTCGGCGTAGGGCCGAGAATGCATCTTGCGTTCGAGCGCCTCTTGACGCTTGCGCTCCTCGGCGTCGCGACGCTCTTGACGCTTCAGCTCCTCCTGGTTGCGACGCTCGATGTCGCGCAACTTGCGCTGTTTCTCGGCCTCGATCGCTTTGCGCTTCACGTCGATCTCGCGCTGCTTCTTCGCCTCGGCGGCGGCCTTTTCTCGAGCCTTACGCTGGGCCTCGCGCTCCTTGGCGAGGGCCTTGGCCTTGGCCTCGCGCTCCTTGAGGGCCTTGGCCGCGGCGGCGGCCTTGGTCTTGGCGGCGGCGGCTCGCTCGCGTTCAGCGGCCTTGGCCTTGGCCTCGCGCTCCTTGAGGGCCTTGGCGGCGGCGGCGGCCTTGGTCTTGGCGGCGGCGGCTCGCTCGGCGGCCTTGGCCTTGGCCTCGCGATCCTTGAGGGCCTTGGCGGCGGCGGCCTTCGCGGTGCTCGAACTGGTCACGTTCGCCCGGGGGGCGCCGGGACTCTTCGTGGCGGAGGATTTGGGGGGGGCGACTTTCTTCACGGTCTTTTGAACTACTGCTTTCTGGGCCGGAGCCTGGGGGGTTGAACTCTTCTTGGCGAGGGTCGCCTTCTTCGTCGGAGGCGTCGCGACCTTCGTGGCCCTGCGCGGCGCTGTGGCCGAGGTCTTAGTGGACGCGCCCTTGGGGGTGGCGGCATTCTTCGGCGACGCCTTCGCGGTTGACGGCATGAACGACTCCTTGGTCAGTGTGAACCAGCGCGCAGACCCTAGCAGCCCGCGAGCGCATTAAGCGCGGTCGTCACTCGGCGGATCGAAATTGAGCACCTGTCCGATGGTCGCCGGTGGGGCTGGTGGCGGTGATACCGGACGGGGGGGGACCGCCGCGGACGGGCTCGCAGCGACGGTCGTGGGGGCGCTGCGCTGGACGGGAGCCGGCGGCGCCGCGTGGGCCCCGCTCGTGGTCCCCATATGCAGCGAACTCTCGATCCACTGGGCGAGTTCGGCCAAAATGCCCGAGAGGCGCGCTCGCTCGGTGTCGAGTTGGCGCGTCAGGGTCGTCACGTCTTCGCTGAGGCGCTGCTTCAGTCCGTTGAGCCGCGTGACCTCATCCTCGGCACGCGAGCGAGCTTCGGCCACAATCTCACGGGCGCGCTCCTGTGCCGCTACGGTCAATTCGCGTGCTTGGGTCTCCGCCTCTTGTTGGGCGTGATCGATGAATTGCTGGGCCATGGCGATCATCGCCGTGACCTGCTCGGCGCCCACGGTGTGGCTCGTCGTCGACACGAGCGTCGGCGGCGCGGGCGGGGGAAGTGGAACGGGTGCGGGTGGCACCACGGGCACCGCGACGGTTGCGGGAGCGACGCTGGGACTCGCACTCGCGGCGCCGCCTTCGAGTTGACGGATGCGCTCACTGGCCTGACGCAGTTGCTGGCGCATCTGGTGCATCTGTTCGCGAATTTGGTCGACCTCGGCAGCGGCTCGATCGAGGAACTCGTCGACTTCGTCGACGACGTAACCACGAATTCCCTGCTTGAAGGAAACCGTCTTGATGTCGTCCAGTGCGGAGCGGGGCGTGTCGGTACTTTCCATGACGTCCACCCTACCGTCCCCTCCCCCGACCCGAGGGTCAGACGTCACAGAATGGTCGAGATTATTCCGAGGAGGATGATCGCCACCAACACCGAGAAGTCCACACTCACTCCCCCGATCCGCGGGCGCGGCACGATCTGACGCAGGGGGCGAAGCACCGGCTCGGTCAATTGGGCCAGGACCCGCTTGGTCGTCGCGAGTCCTCCCTGCGACGACGTGGTGGGAAACCAGCTCAACAGAGCCGAAATCACGAGCACGTAGATGTAAATCTGGATGAGCTCGCGCAGTAACGACATCAGTAGCCGATTGACTGGTAGCTCGACGCCACCAAACGCGCACGGACCTCGGGGCTCAAACTCACACCGTGGGGACAGATCGCGTAGACCGCCCCTTTCTCGAGGGTCTCCACCGTCGCGCGCAGCGCGTAGGACGTTCCCGCCGCGAAATCGATGAGGCGACGAGCCACCGCCGGTCCGCACTGGGTCACCACCAAGATCACCGTGCGAGTGAGTCGGAGCTGGTCAGTGATCCGCTGACACTCGTTGAACTCGAGGGGCGCCATGATCTCGATATCGGGCTCGGCCGCGTAGGCGCTCACGCCGCGCATCGTCGGCGACGGGGCGCTCTGGGGCCGGGGCCGTGACGTCACGTTTCCGGCGTCGTACGTCGAGAGCGGGGTCGCGCGCGCGCCCGGGTACGAGGGGCTCGGCTGGGGCCGAAAAGGGGCGGGACCCGTCCGTGGCGCCGGGGTGGGATTGATGCGCGGGGCCGGGGTACGGGGACGAGTGGCGACGCTGGGCCGCGGGGCCCACGCCGGTTCGTCACGGGCGTCCTCGCCGAAGGGTCGCGGGGCTTCGGTCGCTGCGTACTCGTTGTAATCATCCTCGACGAGGCCTAAAAAGCCCAGCGCCTTGCGCATTTTCTCGTTCATCTACGTCTCCTCGCGGCTCTGCCGCCCGGTTCTATGTTAGGTCAGCGGGGTGGGGCCGGTTCGTGGACCGAAGAGGGCGCGCCCCACCCTGATTTCGGTGCTGCCGTGGGCCACGGCCAACTCTAGGTCATCACTCATCCCCATCGAGCAGCCGCGCAGGCCCAATTCCCGCCGCAGCAGGTCCACGCGGGCGAATTGTTGAGCGGCCCTGGCGGCGTCGGGTGACGCCACGGTCATCAGTCCCCGCACGTCGAGGCCCTCGGACCGCGCGAGATCCGCTAGCGCGACCACCTCGTCCGGGGTCGCTCCGCGGCGCCGGGGTTCGCCCGTCAGGTCCACCTGGATGTCGATGGTGAGACCGGGGCGCAGCGAGGCGAGGCGGCGAATCTCCTTGTCGCGCGACACCCCGCTCACGACGTCGGCCGCCCGAACGATTCGCGCGATCTTGTTGGACTGCAGGGCACCGAGGTAGTGCCAGGAGATGGCGGGGTCGTCGAGGTCACGGTGCTTGTCGTCGAGTTCGTCGACGTAGTTCTCCCCCATCGTCGTCAGACCCGCCGCGCGCGCCGCGCGCGCCGTGGCGACGTCAAAGGATTTGGTCACCGCAACCACCTCGACCCTCGAGGGATCCACCCCCACGTCGCGGATGCGCCGGCGCACCTCGGCGAGGTTCAGCGCCACTCGCGCGACGGCGTCGGGATTAGCGAAGGAAGCTGGGGAGGTCGTCATCGCCACCAACGTCGAAGAAGTCGTCACTGGTGGTGTTGGCGAATATGTCCGTGCGCGGCGCATCGCTCGCGGAGGCCGTCGAGGGCGACGCCGGACCCTTGGTCGGTGGCAAGTGATCGAACCCGGCGGCGATCACCGTGACCCGCACCGCGTCGCCTATCGACTCGTCGATCACGCTACCGAAGATGATGTTGGCGTCCTGGTGCGCGACGTCGTGGATGATGCTCGCCGCGTCGGTGACTTCGCTCAACGTCACGCTCGGTCCGCCCACGATGTTCATCAAGATTCCCCGAGCTCCTTCGATCGACGCCTCGAGCAATGGCGAGGTGATCGCGGCACGCGCGGCGTTGATGGCGCGCCCTTCACCCGTGGACATTCCCACGCCCATGATCGCGGTGCCCGCGTTGCGCATGATGGCGTTGACGTCGGCGAAGTCGGTGTTGATCAGACCCGGTACCGTGATCAGATCGGTCACTCCGCGCACCGCCGACAGCAGAACGTCGTCGGCGATCTTGAAGGCGTCGAGCATGGACGTCTCGGACGTGGCGACCGAACGCAGACGGTCGTTGGGGATCACGATCAACGTGTCCACCTTCTCGCGCAGCGCCTGGATACCCTTCTCGGCCTGGGTCGCGCGACGCTTACCCTCGAAGGAGAAGGGTCGCGTGACCACCCCGATGGTCAATACGCCCAGGGCGCGTGCGATGTCGGCCACCACGGGCGCGGCCCCGGTACCCGTCCCGCCACCCTCACCGGCGGTGATAAAGACCATGTCGGTGTCCTTGAGGGCCTCCTCGATCTCGGCGCGGTGGTCTTCGGCGGCCTGACGCCCGATCTCGGGGTCCGAACCGGCCCCCAGGCCACGCGTCAGTGAACGGCCAATATCGATCTTGAGGTCGGCCTCGGAGAGCAGCAAGGCCTGGGCGTCGGTGTTCGCCGCGATGAATTCGATATTGCGCAGGCCCGCAGTAATCATTCGATTCACCGCATTCACACCACCACCGCCCACGCCAATGACCTTGATGACGGCGTGGTAGTTGCCCTGGTTGAGACTCATGAATTCCCCTTGCTGTGGTGTATCGAAACTACTCTGGTCTCGTCGTAATAGACCGAATTGTGCGAATTAAATTGGTTGAAGGCTAGTAAAGTCCCTAGTTTAGGCTCAAATGACTTTCTCACGAGAGTTAGGGTCCCGTCACTGACAATTCCGTCGGTGTGGTCACGTCCACCACGTCGCCCGCGGCGAACGTCGCGTGGCGGATTGCCGAGGCCACCGCGACGAATTTGTCGTGCAAATTCGTCGCGGGACCGAGGTAGAACTTGATTGGCGTCGTCAATTGCAACGTCACGTTTCCCTGAGCGTCGACGAGCACCTGGCTCACCTGCGCCGCGAAGGCCGCGGGGAGTTGACTGGCCACGAGCGCCGCCGCGGACTCGATCCCCTGGTAGGGCCACGCCACCGGGGCGACACCCTTCGTCGCCGTCGCGAGAGTTGGGAGATTGGCGTTGAGGGGAGCCGGACCGAGGTCACGACCCGTCGCGCTCACGTACTGCAAGGTGTGGCGCGCGTCGAAGGCCACCGCCACCGCGGCGACTTCGTGCAGCGACAGATCCACCGAATTGGGCCACCGCTTCACGAGCGAGATGGAACCGATCCACGGGTACACCGCCAGTTCGCGTTGCAACACCCCAGCGTTCAGGCCCACCATCGTCGGGTGGACGTCTAAGTGCGTCGTCGACAAGATCTGGGCGGACGTCTCGTGCACCTCGCCGGTGAGATGGACGTGTTGAACACGAAAATACGACTGATGCAGGAGCCACTGAGTACCCACGTAGAACGTCGATACCGTGAGCACGACGCCCAGTACGACCTTCGTGAGGGTCAACCAGCGTCGCGGGCGCCTCGTCGCAGGAGTAGCGGTCGCCGTCGTGACGGCGCCCTCTCGCGGCGCGCGGCCCACCTTCGGCGCGACTGCGTGGGTTTCACGTCGGCGCACTCGTCCCTGAGTGCTCGCGCGAGGGCGGCGACTCACGACACCTCTCCAAAGCCCCACAGGCGCGTCTCGAGATCGAGCCAGACACCCGACGAGTCGCGCACGCGCTCGCGCACCACGTGCATCAGCGCCGCGACGTCCGCGGCACGGCCACCGGCGTCGGTAATGATGAAGTTCGCGTGCTTCTCCGAGACCACGGCGCTGCCCACGCGCAAACCCTTGGCGCCCGCGGCCTCGACGAGGCGACCGGCGTGATCGCCCTCGGGATTGCGAAAGACGCTGCCGGCGTTCGCGCCGCCGGGCTGATTCTCGCGCCGCCACCGCACGATACGCGAAAGGGTCTCGCGCGCCATACGCGCGTCACCGTGGGTGAGTTCGAGTTCGACTCGCGTCACGAGTTCGCCCGCGCTCAATGCGCTGGAACGGTACGAGAACGCCAGCTCGGACGCGTCGCGCCAACGCCGCCTCCCGGCCGACCAGACCTCCACCCGTCGAACACTGGACTTCATGTCCGAACCGTGACCACCCGCGTTCATCGCTACCGCTCCGCCAAAGGTGCCCGGCACGCCGACGGCCCACTCGAAACCGACGACCCCGTCGTTGGCCAGCCGACGCGCGGCCACCGGAAGGTCGAGCCCCGCGCCCGCGCGCACCCTCACGCGCCCGTCGCCCTCATCGAGGACCTCGAGGTCCCGGAACTCGCCGTCCAGGCGCACCGCCACGGCCTCGTGCGTACCGTCCGCGACGAGGACGTTCGAGCCATTTCCCAACACCCACAGCGCCCGATCGAGCCCGCCGAGCCGGGACGAGAAATCTGCGAGGTCGTCCTCGCTGGCGAGAACGAGCAACGCACTCGCCGCGCCACCGACGCGGTACGTGGTGCGCGGGCCAAGCGCCGCGGCGTAGGTGACCCGGGGATCATCACCGAAGAAGGCGGTCGCGGAGGGCGCGGCGCGTCGCAATCCTCCCGAGCGCCACTCGGGCAGGTGGTCGAGCACCCCCGTCACGTCGCCCGCGCCGAGGATCAAGAGAAGGTCCGCGCCCCGAGTGACCCGTTCCAGGGCGCGGGCGGCGTCGACGAAGTGGGGTGCGTAGGTGCTGGACACCACGCCGCGATCGCGCAGGTGCTGGGCGACCACTTCGCCCGTGACCCCATCAGGATTCGGCTCGCCCGCGCCGTAGATATCGACCACGATCACCTCGTCCACGTCGTCGAACGCCGGGGCGAAACCGGCGCCGATATTGATCGTGCGCGACACGCGGTGGGGCTGGAAGACCGCCACGATCCGCCGATATCCCCCCGCGCGCGCCGCCGCGACCGTGGCCGAGATCTCGCCGGGAAGGTGCGCGTAGTCGTCCACCACGTCGAGCCCTCGCCAGGTCCCGAGATGCTCAAAGCGTCGCGGGGCGCCGACAAAGGCCGCCAGACCCTCGCTGACCACCGCCGGCGCCACCCCCACGTTCACCGCGAGTACGCCAGCGACCGCCGCGTTCGCCAGATTGTGGCGACCAGTGACCGCCAGGTCGAGGTCGATCACGTGCTCACCCACCAGCCGGGCGCGCGCACCGTGTCGCGACGTCACCACGTCCACCAGGCGCCACTCGTCGGTGTCACTCGTCCCGACGCTGACGTGGTGCCGGGACAGATTCGAAGCGACGCGCGACGCGCCGGGATCGTCGCACCACACCACCACCGGACCCGTCGTACGCTCGAGGACGTCGCCGAAGGCCCCTTCGAGAGCGGCCAACGAGCCGTAGTAGTCCAAGTGATCGGCCTCGACGTTCAACAGGCCCAACGCGTAGGGCGTCAGCTCAGTGAACGCGCCGTAACTCTCGTCGACCTCGGCGAGGAGGTCGCCCGGGCCAAAATGTCCACCGAACCCCACGCCGCGCACGGGTGCACCCACCAGTCGTGCGTCGTCGCGGCGCGCGGCGCGCATGATGTGCACCAGCATCGACGTGGCGGTGGTCTTACCGTGGGTCCCCGCGAGGCCCACGAGACGCTGACGTCGTGCGAGTTCGGCCATGACGCGCGGACGTGGCAACATCGTCGCTCCGCGGCGCCGCGCGCTCGCAAGCTCGACGTGATCGTTCGACACCGCGGGGGACCACATGACGACGTCGGCGTGTTCGACGTGCGCGACGTCGTGACCCGGAAAAGTGCGTATTCCCCGGTGCGCGAGCTCGCCCAGGAGGTCGACGTTCCCCTCGTCGCAACCGCTCACCTCGCAGGCGAGTCCCGCCAAGACGACCGCGAGGGCGCTCATACCCGCGCCGGCCACGCCGACAATGTGCACGCGCGTTCCCGGGGCGAAGATCACGAGCCCACCCGCGTCGAGAGGACGGTGCGGGCGATCGACGCCGCCGCGTCGGGACGAGCCAGGAGGGAACTCGCGCGCGACATCTCGAGCAGGACGGCGGGAGTCAACATCGCGTCGGCGTGGCGCGCGAGGGCCTCACCGGTGCACGCCGAGTCGGGCACGACCACGGCCGCGCCGACCGTGGACAGCGCCCGAGCGTTGTGGGACTGGTGGTCGCCCGGCGCCCCGGGCAGGGGCACGAGGATTGCCGGCAGGGACAGCACCGTGAGTTCCGCGACCGTGGTGGCCCCGGCGCGACAGATCGCGACGTCCGCCACTGCCCACCACGTGGCCATGTCGGCGAACGCCTCGACGCGATAATCCAATCCCGTCACCTCGGGGCGTTGGGCCATTACCATTTCGAAGTCGCGGCGCCCCGTGACGTGCACCAGTGCGACGTCGTTTCGCTCGCCCCAGAGGCGTGCCAACTCCAGCACCGCGAGATTCACCCGCGTGGCGCCCAAAGATCCGGTCATCACCACGACCACGCGACGCCGT
>JAJZEN010000131.1 GCA_021828545.1 Actinomycetes bacterium | reverse complement strand
GAGGTCGTAGATCGCCGGGTCCATCGAGGGAGCGCGAACGTCGTAGACGGATTTGGGGCCGCCCGAGAGGATGAGCGCCGCGGGCATCCTCGCGCGAACCTCCGCGGCCGTGATGGTGTGCGGCACGATCTCGGAGTACACCCGGGCCTCGCGCACCCGACGGGCGATGAGCTGGGCGTACTGGGCCCCGAAGTCGACGACGAGGACGCTCAATGTCCCATGCCCACGCCCTGGGAACGCTGAAGTTGTTTCCCCTCGGTCTGCAGCGAGGGCGCCAGCATGATCTCGGCCTTCTGGAACTCCTTGAGGGTCTCGTACCCGCAGGTCGCCATCGACGTGCGCAGGGCGCCGAAGAGATTGAGTCGTCCGTCGTTCTCGTGCGCCGGCCCCACCAGGACCTCCTTCAAGGTGCCGCGCACCTTGGTGCGCACGCGCGTCCCGCGCGGCAACGTGGGGTGGAAGGTCGCCATGCCCCAGTGGAAGCCGTGGGCCGGGGCCTCGACCGCACTGGTGAGGGGTGAGCCGATCATGACCGCGTCCGCGCCGCAGGCGATGGCCTTAGCGATATCGCCACCCTTGCTCATGCCGCCGTCGGCGATGACGTGCACGTACACACCGGTCTCGTCGAGGTGGCGCATGCGCGCGCCGGCGACGTCGGCGATAGCCGTGGCCTGGGGCACCCCGATACCCAGCACCGCGCGCGACGTGCACGCGTTGCCCGGACCCACACCAACGAGCACACCGGCGGCGCCGGTACGCATGAGGTGCAGGGCCGCCTGATAACTGGCGCAACCGCCCACGATGACGGGCAGTTCGAATTCACGGATGAACTTCTTCAAGTTGAGCGGCTCGACGGTCTTGGAGACGTGTTCGGCCGACACCACGGTGCCCTGGATCACCAAGATGTCGAGTCCCGCGTCCAGAATGGTCTTGGCCATCCAGTCGGTGCGCTGAGGGGTGACCGACGCCGACGTGGTGATGCCCGCGGCCTTCATCTGCCGGATACGCTCGGCGACCAGCTCGAGTTTGACGGGCTCGAGGTACATCTGCTGCATTCGCGCCGTGGCCTTGTCGTCGTCGAGGGTCTGGATCTCGTCGAAGAGCGCGCTCGGGTCCTCGTAGCGCGTCCAGAGGCCCTCGAGGTTGAGCACGCCCAGGCCTCCGAGGCGACCCATCTCGATGGCGGTGGTGGGAGAGATCGCCCCGTCCATCGCCGAACCCAGCACCGGCAAATCGAACTTGTAGGCGTCGATCTGCCAGGAGATGTCGACGTCCTCGGGGTCGCGGGTACGTCGTGAGGGCACGATGGCGATGTCGTCGAAGCCGTAGGCCTGACGCGCTGATTTGTAAATACCGATTTCGACTTCCGCCATGGCTTCCTCCGGGGGTGAACCGCGCTCCGAGGTGAACGTGATCACCTCCAATCTACTGGACTCACCTAGCGCAACTACCGCGAGAACGTCGAGGGCCCGCCGCCCCTCGCACGCTCGACCCCTTCGACTCAGTCAGCGTCGAACGGCGTCCTCATCGACGTCCCCTAATATAGGTGGCGACGTCGCATCGACCGCGACCCGTTTCGCCACCAATCTTGCTACCAAGTCTCTAGGAGCCCCTCTCGTGAAATCCCTCGCTCGATTCAGCGTTCGCCGACGCTGGTTGGTCCTGGTCATCTGGATTGTCCTGATTATCGGGGTCAACGTCGTCGCCCAGTCGGTGGGCTCGGCCTACTCGAACTCCTTCAGCCTGCCCGGCACCAACTCCACCAGCGCGCTGCACCTACTCGAGCGGGGATTCCCCCACCAGTCCGGCGACGCCGACCAGATCGTCTTCCACGCTCGATCGGGTCAGCTCTCGAGCGACGCGTCGACCATCACGCCGGTACTCAGCACCATTGCCGCCCTCCCCGAGGTCGGCAAGGTGTCACCCATCAGTTACGCCCGTGACGGGTCTATTGGCTACGTGACCGTCACCTTCATCAAACAGGCCAACCTCCTGAACACCAAGGACGTCCAGGCGGTGGTCGACGCGGCGGCGAAACTACGCTCGGGCACCTTGCAGGTGGATTTCGGCGGCAACGCGTTCGGACAATTGAGTTCCCCCAAGGGTTCCCCCGGTGAGGGCGTGGGACTACTGCTCACCGCGGTCGTACTGTTCTTGGCCTTCGGATCACTCTGGGCGATGCTCCTGCCCCTGGGCGTGGCCCTCTTCGCCATCGGCATCGCCTCGGGAACCACGACGCTACTCAGCCACGGACTCTCCATCGCCTCCTTCGCCCCCATCCTGGGCTCCCTCATTGGACTGGGCGTGGGTATCGACTACGCCCTCTTCATCGTGACCCGAGCGCGCCAGAACCTTCGCCAGGGGAAGGGAGTGGAGGAGTCGATCATCACCGCGGTCAACACCTCGGGTCGCGCCGTGCTCTTCGCCGGCGCCACCGTGTGCGTGGCGCTGTTGGGCATGCTGGTCCTGGGCTTCTCGTTCCTCAACGGACTCGGCGTCGCCGCGGCCCTCACCGTCCTCATCACCATGTTGGCCTCGCTCACGTTGTTACCCGCTCTCCTGGGCTTCCAGAAACACCGCGTCCTGAGTCGACGTGAACGACGCCAGCTCGCCGCGGACGGCCCCGAACCCGAGGTCGTCGAAGGTGGCTGGCAGCGCTGGGCCGCCTTCGTCAGTCGTCGACCCAAGACGTTGTCACTCCTCGCAATCGTGGCCATCGTACTGATCGCCCTGCCCGTGTTCTCGCTCAACCTGGGGATCTCGGACCAGGGATCGGACCCGGCCGGATCGACGACGCGCGTGGCCTACGACCTACTGGCCCAGGGTTTCGGACCGGGTTCGAACGGTCCTCTCAGCGTCGTGGGTGACATCCACTCGAGCGCCGACGTCGCGGTCATGCACTCCCTCGCGACCGCGCTGCACGGCGCACCCGATGTCGCCACGGTCGGCCCGGTGATCCTCAACGCGACGCACACGGTGGCGCTCCTGGTGGTGACACCCAAGTCGAGCCCGCAGTCGACGACGACCTCAGCGTTGATCAACTCGATTCGTACTCATTACGTGCCGACGGCCACGTCGACGACCCACACGGCGATCTTCGTCGGGGGGGCGCGCGCGCTGTCCGACGACTTCTCTCACATCCTCGACTCGAAGATCCCCCTGTTCCTCGTGGTGATCGTGCTACTGGGCTGTCTGCTCTTGATGGTGGCCTTCCGCTCGATATTGATCCCCCTCGTGGCGGCCGCGATGAACCTCCTCGCGGTGGGCGCGTCCTTCGGACTGGTCGTCGCGGTGTTCCAGTGGGGCTGGGGCAGTTCGCTCATCGGATCGGGCACGGGACCCATCGAGTCCTATCTCCCGATCATCATGATCGCCATCCTCTTTGGGCTCTCGATGGACTACCAGGTGTTCCTGGTCTCACGAATGCACGAGGAGTGGGTGAATACCAAAGATAACGAGTTGGCCATCACCCGCGGCCAGGCCAACACCGGTCGGGTCATCAGCGCGGCCGCGCTCATCATGATCTGCGTCTTCTTCTCCTTCGCCTTCGGCGGCCAGCGCATCATCGCCGAGTTCGGCATCGGACTGGGCGGCGCGGTGTTGCTCGACGCGTTCATCCTGCGCACGATCTTGGTGCCGGCATTGATGCACTACATCGGTAAGGCCAATTGGTGGATGCCCACGTGGCTCGACCGCGTCGTACCCCACGTGGCCGTCGAGGCGGGCGACTAGTACTCACGCCCTTGGCAGCACAGATCTCACGGCGCGCAACGACGACGCGGCGTGAGTACCTTCCCCACGAGACGTGTCTACTTTCTACGCTAAGAAATCGCGGGTTCTCGTCGAAGCGCTGGTGCCTCGACGCGTCGACGTCGTTCGCGCCACGCACCCGCGAGCGGAACTCTCTGGCGAAACGTGAAAATGACATCGAAGTAATTCGATAATTCATCCAGAATATTCTGAAGATATCTCTCAGACACGGAGGCCCGGAGTTTTTCGCCAGGAGCGTCCGTCCCGCGATTTCTCACCATTATTCCTGGTGAAAAGCAATATAAGAGGAGTTCAACTTAACAACTGCATCACAAATTCATCACAACATTCTCATTTGACACGGTGAGGCAAAGGTGCCAGGCTCAGTCCCGCAAGGGCGGAGGGGCGGCGGTGACGATGTCGAGAGTTTCGGACCGTACACGGTCGGAGGACCGATTCGGTTCGCGAGAACCTCGCGCTCGGGGGGCCCTTCGTGACAATTTCTTCTCTTCGGGAATCGCATCCGTGTTCCGAGTTCGACGCGTCCACAATCGAGTCCACACTACTGACGACTCCTCACCTCTCCTAATATTCAACGGCCCCGTGGGAGCAGATGTGGGTCACAAAGGACGACGACACACTTCGCACCACCGTGTCGACGAGGTGTTGCGGTTACGGACGACGGAGGATCTGCTCTCGTCGCGCCACGCCCGCATCAGCAAAGGCGCGCCCTACGGGACGTCCTTGGCAGCAAAGGGTGATGTGTTGAACCACGGGCCATGTTTGGTCGCCCCGCCCGTGGGGAGCAAATGGCGAACCCGACTCCCGCATTAGGTAATGAACCAATCCAATCAATTAAAGGAGAAATAATGCGTCGTCATTTGGTACCAAAATTAGTGGGAGCGGTAGTGTTGCTCGCCTCACTGGGCGGAGGAGTCGCGTCCGCCTTTACAGCCAGTAATACGGTCCAAGGGTCCATGGCTGGCGAGGGGATCGGCGTCGTCTCGAATTACATAGTGACCAACGTGCACTACACGCTCATCCAGGCCCAAGGCCAGTACGACAAGTTGGTTGACATCGGAGGCGTCAGCTTCACCCTGAACGCGCCCGCCACGCAAGTCGGATACGGACTGGTGAATAGCGGCAACCAGAACGTGGGTGGCGGTCAATGCACGCTGGACACCACGTCTACCGTTGCTAACACCTACACGTGCACGGCGGAGACCGGAAATGGGGGGACACCCTCGGGGTACGCTGCGGTATCTGAAGTCACGGGATTGGACGTGTTTGCCGCCAGTTAACTCTGGGTGGGATTACGCCAGGGGGGCGCATCACGCCCCCCTGGCGTGGCCTGCGGTGAGTTCATGAGGCCCCGACGCCGATTGCGGCTATGGAGTTGGACGCGTGCCATTTTCGCCGCGACGGCCACGGTCGTTCTGGGGTTGTTCTGGATCAACTTCGCGCCACCGCATCTCGGTGGTGACTCCATCTACGTAGTCACCTCGGGTATCAGCATGGAACCGCGCTTTCACACCGGTGATCTCGCGGTGCTACGCCCCGCGGCGTCGTACCAGGTCGGTGAGATTGTAGGGTACAGATCGCCTCAGTTCGGAATCGTGTTGCACCGAATCATCGGCGAGAAGGAAGGCCACTTCTATATGAAGGGTGACAACAATAACTTCGTGGATTCCTACCACCCCACGCCTAGCGACGTGGTGGGTCGCCTCTGGTTACACGTGCCCAAGATCGGTCGCCTGATTAACACCCCTCGAAATCGCGAGGTCGGTGTTCTGGTACTCGCCACGGGCATGACCGGGGCAATTGGTGTCCCGATCGAGCGGGAGCGCCGACGTCGGCGAAGGAACGCCCGACGCGGCGTCGATTCCACGCACGAGGTCAAGAGCCTCCGTCCGCCACCCGCCCCGCGAAAGGGTGGCCGCGCCGTGGGGGTCCTCGGCGCACCTGGACAGATCACCGCCTTCATCATCTGCGTGGTGGCGATTGCGGCGCTCACTCTGGCCGCGTTCTCCTTCACGCGCTCGATGGCGACGACCACGACCGAGAACCTCGCGTATCAACAGGCCGGGACCTGGACGTACAGTGCGCCAGCGCGCGGCGACGTCTACGCGAATAGCGTCGCCACTACCGGCCAGCCCCTCTTCACCGCGGTCGCACCGGTGGCCAAAATTGGATTCACGTATCGTCTCACCTCGGCCCTACCCACTCGAGTGTCGGGACGCGGTGGCATTGTCGCGGTGCTCACTAGTTCCGACGGCTGGTCTCACACGCTCGGGCTGGGTCCGACGAAGGCGATCACGAACAATTCGACAGACCTCACGGGCACCCTGAATCTGCCCGCAATCAACAGCTACCTCGCCAGTATCGCGTCGCAAACGGGCCAGGCGTCGGGAACACCGTTGAGCTACACGTTGACCCTGGAGCCAATCGTGAAGGTCTCGGGAGTCCTGGGCGGGTCACCGCTCCCTCCAGAGAGCTTCAACCCGCCACTGATCTTCAGCCTGCAGAGCAACGAAGCGCAACTCAACCTCACCCAAAATGGCGCGGCGGCTACGCTCGCGCAATTGACCCAGCCCAGTTCCCTCGGCCAAGTACACGTCTCACGGAGCGTGCCGGCCACCCTGACGATTCTCGGAGTGCACCCGAGTATCGCGACCTCGCGACGGGTCTCGTTAGGCGCACTACTCGCATCCCTGGTCGCCCTCCTCATCATGGGAATCATCCTGCGGCGGGCGCACCGGGCCGCCGAGAGCGACCGTATTGCGGCGCGGTATGGTTCTATTCTGGTCGCAGTGGAGCGCCCCAGCGCGCTCGGAGAGGCGAGAAGCGTGCGTGTCGCCAGCATCGAGGACCTCGTGCGGATCGCCGAACATCAGGGTCGAATGATCCTGCACTGTGAGGACGTCTCGGGGCGGGACTACTTCGTCCAAGACTCCTCTCTCACGTACCTGTACTCCGTTTACGACGGTACTTCGGTCCGTACGCCCACGTCGGGGGTGACGCTGGCGACCCCGGCGCCGCTCGTGGACGTGGCGGCGACTGACGCGTCAACTCAGGACTTCGACTAGTGCGCTCTCGTCTGTTCATCTGGCCCGTGGCGATCGTGTCCCTCGTCGCCATGAGTGGCGTGCTCTCGGCCCACACCGCGGGAATCGTCGTTGCGCCCAGCAACGCCGGTGTCACCCAGATCGCGCTCAATATTCCCCAGCCGCCGACGATCACACAATGCGATCCCTTCGGGGACACGGTCACGACATCGACCCCCCACGACGTCTACGTCGATCAACTCAAAGTTGCGGGGTCGCAGTCGCCGGTGACATTCGCGGTGACCCTCACGAGTCCGTTCGTGTCGGTTAGTAGTGACGGAACAATAACGACGACCGACCAGGCATTGACGGTCGGGAGTTACGTGATCGCGGGCACCGAGAGCAATGCTCACCACGTCACGGGGAATTGGAGTTTCACCCTCACGGTGGCGAACTCGGGTGATCAACCACACGAGAATGACCACGCCGGACGCTGCGCCATCCCTCATTCTCACTGACGCCAGCGTGGCCCTCACGACACGGGGTCCACTTCACCCATGGCGCGAACCGTGTAGCGCGGTCCCCGTCGACCAATTAGCGAGTTTCTCGCCAGGCATCCCTCGATCCTTCAACGGCGTCGTATGGTTATTTCGCCGCACGTGGCGCGACGGCCAGGACTGTCACGTAGTGTCGCGTCAGGGCTCCGGCGAAGTCTCGGTCGATGAGGCCGGCCAGTTGCTCGAAGAGCGTGCGACGCGTGGCCGGGTCCATCACCAGGTAGCGCGAATACGTGGCCATCAGGCCCAGCGCTTCCACGGTCGAATACGTCGTCGTCCACGGATAGAGCCGTACGTCGGGCGCGTCGAATAATTCACCCGCGATGACGCTGGACCCCTGAGGCGACAGCGCCTCCCATAGTGCGCCCACGTCGTGTCGCGACGTCGCGATCAACCCATCGAGATCCTCGACGCTCGGCGACTCGCGCTCGTCGACGACGCCGTAGTCGCGGCGCACGTCGCTCGTGGCCTCGGCGAACTGGTGAAAGCTACCCCCGGCCATCGCCTTGTTGCAGGTGAGGGCGATGGCGCCGTGACCGTCGAGCACCTCGGCCGCCTTCACCCAACGCACGGCCGGCGCGACCCAGTGGAACGCGGTCGCCGAGAAGACGAGGTCGAAGCGCCGTCCGTGGCTCTCCCACTCGTCAAAGGTCGCGACCTCGACGGCGAAGTGCGCGTCATCGAACTTCGCGCTCGCGACTCGCGCCAATCGTTCTCCGGGGTCGACCGCGAGCACCGACCAGCCCCGCGCCATCATCTCCTCGGTCGCGACTCCCGGACCGCATCCCACCTCGAGGATGCGCGAGTGAGTCCCGATCCCGCGCGCGGCACTCAAGTCGTCGAAGAGCGCGCTCGGGTAGCGCGGGCGGAACCGGTCGTAACTCAACGCGGCGTCGTTGAAACTCATTCCGTGAGACAAATCGCGACGGGCCATTCCTCGAGTCTGTCAGTCCGTCACCCCGCGCGTGAGGGTTCGAAGATGAAAAGAACCGGGCCCGAAGGCCCGGTTCTTCCAACTTTGCGTGAGCAACGGGTTACATCATGCCGCCCATACCACCCATACCGCCGTCGCCACCCGCGGGGGCGTGCGCCGGCTCGGGCTTGTCGGCCACGATGGCCTCGGTGGTGAGGAGCAGCGCCGCGATGGACGCCGCGTTCTGCAGCGCCGAGCGCGTCACCTTGGCCGGGTCGATGACCCCAGCGGCCACCAGGTCCACCAACTCACCGGTCGCGGCGTTAAGTCCGAAGTTCCCCGAGGCGTCGGAGACCTCGCGCACCTTGACGGCACCCTCGTAACCAGCGTTCGCCGCGATGTGACGTAGCGGCGCCTCGAGGGAATTCGCCACGATGCGCGCACCGGTGGCCTCGTCGCCCTCCAGGGTGAGAATCAACGCGTCGACCGCGGCGCGGCTGCGTACGAGCGCCGTACCACCACCGGCCACGATGCCCTCGTCGATCGCCGCACGCGTGGCGCTGAGGGCGTCCTCGATGCGGTGCTTCTTCTCCTTGAGCTCGATCTCGGTCGCGGCACCGACCTTCACCACGGCCACGCCGCCGGCGAGCTTGGCGAGACGCTCCTGGAGCTTCTCGCGGTCCCAGTCGGAGTCCGTGTCCTCGATCTCTCGCTTGAGTTGCGCCACGCGGCCCGCGACGTCCTCCGAGGAACCCGCGCCATCAACGATGGTGGTGGCGTCCTTGGTGACGACGATGCGACGCGCGCGACCCAACAGGTCCACGGTGGCCGAATCGATCTTGAGGCCGATCTCCTCGGAGATCACCGTCCCACCGGTCAAGACGGCCATGTCCTGGAGCATCGCCTTGCGACGCTCGCCGAAGCCCGGCGCCTTGACCGCGACCGACGTGAAGGTACCGCGAATCTTGTTCACGACCAAGGTGGCCAGAGCCTCACCGTCGACGTCCTCGGCGACGATGAGCAGCGCCCGACCCGACTGCATGACCTTCTCGAGCACCGGCACCAAGTCGTGCACGGCGGAGATCTTGGAACTCGTGAAGAGGATGTAGGCGTCTTCGAGTACGGCCTCTTGACGCTCGGCGTCGGTGACGAAGTACGGCGAGAGGTAGCCCTTGTCGAACTGCATCCCCTCGGTGAGCTCGAGCTCGATGCCGAAGGTATTGGATTCCTCGACCGTGACGGTGCCGTCCTTGCCGACCTTGTCGATGGCGTCGGCGATGACTTCACCGATGGAGGCGTCAGCGGCCGAGATGGTGGCGACCTGGGCGATCTGGTTCTTGTCCGACACCGTCTGACTCTGGGCGTGGATCGACTCCACCGCGGACTTCACGGCCTTTTCGATGCCGCGCTTGAGGCCGGCGGGATTCGCGCCCGCCGCGACGTTGCGCAGGCCTTCCTTGATGAGCGCTTGCGCGAGCACCGTCGCGGTCGTGGTGCCGTCACCGGCCACGTCGTTGGTCTTCGTGGCCACTTCCTTGACCAACTGCGCACCCATGTTCTCAAAGGGGTCCTCGAGCTCGATCTCGCGAGCGATGGACACGCCGTCGTTGGTGATGGTGGGGGCACCGAACTTCTTGCCGATGACCACGTTGCGCCCCTTGGGCCCCAACGTCACCTTGACGGCGTCGGCGAGCTTGTCGACGCCCGCCTCGAGGCCGCGGCGGGCCTCTTCATCAAATTTCAGCATCTTGGACATGTCGACCTACTTCGTGATCGTGGCGAGCACGTCGCGGCTCGAGAGGATCAACAGGTCTTCGCCGTCGACGGTGATCTCGGTGCCGCCGTACTTGGAGTAGACGACGGTGTCGCCGACGTTCACGCCGGTCGCGATGATGTCACCGGTGGCGTCGGCGCGACGACCGGGGCCGGTCGCGAGGACCTCACCCTGCTGGGGCTTCTCCTTCGCGGTGTCCGGGATGACCAGACCCGAGGCCGTCGTGGCTTCCGCGATATTGGGACGGACCACGATGCGGTCTTCTAGTGGGTGCAGTTTCATTGGTATTGCCTCCTGTTTGGTTAGCACTCAAACGTTGTGACTGCCAATTTAGCAGACGATCGTCACGAGTGCCAACGCACCCGCCCCCACTCCCCCCGGGTTGGGGCCGCGTTCCCGGGGGTCGGGACCGCGGCGAATCCGCTGAGGGCTCCGTGTTATCCCAAGAGAGTTATCCCAAGAGAGTTATCCCACGGGAGTTATCCCACGGGGGTTATCCCTTGGGGGCAGACCACGAAGGGCCCTGGTCACCTCCCGGGCGAACGCGCCGACGTCCAACGCCCCCGGAACGTCGCAACGCCCCTGGTGGGTCCGCTCGACGACCAGCGGCTAGGGGGAGAGGCGTTCGCGGCGCCACTTCGGGGCGACGCGCACGTAGGCGACGCGGTCGTGGAGACGGTCACTACGGTGTTGCCAGAATTCGTAGTACTGCGCCACCAAGAGGAACCCGCCCCAGTTCTCGGGGCGCGGCACGTCGGACCCCGAGAACTTTCGCTCCATCTCCTCGCGACGCTCCTCGAGCGTGGCGCGAGTCGCGAGCACGCTGCTCTGGGCGCTGGCGTGCGCGCCGATCTGGTGACCGCGCGGTCGCTCGGCGAAGTACGCGTCGGACGCGGCGGCGTCCATGAGGCGCACCTCGCCCTCGATACGCACCTGGCGGCCCAGTGGCTCGCAGTACCACAGGAGCGACGCGTGGGGGTTCTTACGCAGTTCGCGTGCCTTGCGCGAGTCGTAGTTCGAGAACCAGCCCAAGCCGTCCTCGCCCACGTGGCGAAGTAGCACCATGCGCGCGCTGGGACGCGCGTCACGCGTCGCCGTCA
>JAJZEN010000086.1 GCA_021828545.1 Actinomycetes bacterium | reverse complement strand
CGATGACACGCGGAAGGGAGGCCCGACACCTGTCGGGCCGAACAACTCCGTGAGGAGTGCAGCATGAGTGGACTCACTAGAACTCACTCGGTTGCAACGGCACACTACTGCGCCCGGTACTCCCCGAACTCCTCGCGCAGGACGTCGGCCACTTCACCCAACGTGGCCAGCCGCGCGAGCGCGGTCTTCATCGGGTAGAGAAGGTTGGCACTGCCGCGCGCGGCCGTCGCGAGGTCATCGAGCGCGCTACGGACCGCGTCATTATCGCGCCGCTCCTTGAGCTCCCTCACCCGACGCTCCTGAAAGTTCTGTCGTTCGAGGTCAAAAGGAAAGACCTCGGGCGACACGGTGGCGTCTTCGGTGAACCGGTTGACGCCCACGACGACGCGACGCCCGTCGTCGATGGAGGTCGCGTAGTCGAACGCGGCCGCATCGATCTCGCGCTGGGGGTAGCCCGCCTCAATCGCGGCCACCGCTCCCCCCATCGCGTCGATCATGTCGAGGTAGGCGCGCGCCCTCTCCTCGATCTGGTTCGTGAGGGACTCGACGTAGTAGGAGCCCGCGAGAGGATCGACGGTGTCGCTCACCCCTGATTCGAATCCGAGCACCTGCTGAGTGCGCAACGCCAGTCGCGCGGCGCGCTCCGTGGGTAGGCCCAACGCCTCGTCGAAGCTATTGGTGTGCAGACTCTGCGTGCCCCCCAGGGTGGCGGCCAGGGCCTGGAGCGTGACGCGGATCACGTTGTTCTCGGGCTGTTGGGCGGTCAAGGTCGAACCGGCCGTTTGCGTGTGAAAACGCAGCATCCACGACGCGGGTCTCGTCGCCGCGAAACGTTCGCGCATAATCCGCGCCCACATGCGCCGGGCCGCGCGATACTTAGCCACTTCCTCGAAGAGATTGTTGTGCGCGTTGAAGAAGAAGGAGAGTCGCGGCGCGAAATCATCGACCGTCAGACCCGCGGCGATCGCCGCCTCCACGTAGGCCACACCGTTCGCCAGGGTGAACGCCACCTCCTGAACCGCGGTCGAGCCCGCCTCGCGGATGTGATATCCCGAAATAGAGATGGTGTTGAAGTGGGGCATCTCTCTCTCGCAGTACGCGAAGGTGTCCACCACCAGTCGCATCGAGGGCCGCGGAGGGAAGATGTAGGTTCCGCGAGCGATGTATTCCTTCAAGATGTCGTTTTGAATCGTGCCGCGCAGGTGCGCCGCGCTCACGCCCGACTCCTCACCGACCAGTTGATAGAGCAGGAGCAATGTCGACGCGGTCGCGTTAATGGTCATCGAGGTCGTCACCTCGCCTAGCGGCAGTCCGTGCAGGAGCAGACGCATGTCCTCCAGGGAACTGATCGCCACGCCGACCCGCCCGACCTCCCCCTGGGCGCGAGGGTGGTCCGAGTCGAAACCCATCTGCGTCGGTAGATCGAAGGCGCACGACAGACCGGTCTGACCCGCGTCGAGCAGGAAGCGAAATCTCTCGTTGGTGGCCTCGGCGGTCCCGAATCCCGCGTATTGACGCATCGTCCAGAGTCGCCCCCGGTACATCGAGTGATAGACACCCCGGGTGAAGGGATACTCGCCGGGTTCGCCCAGGTCACGGCCCTCATCGAAGTCACCCAGCTCCGCACGGCGGTAGACGTCGCGCACCTCGATCCCCGAGTCGGTCTGGCGCTGTGATGGCTCCACGAGGGCCATGATACGCCCTGAGGGGTCGCACACCCCACGACGCGCCGCGCTCCCCCCCGGCCCGTGTCGCATTCGATACCTCCGCTCGGCCAGACTAGGAGTATGTTCTGTGCCAACTGCGGGTCCCTCAGCGACGCCAACGTGTGCCGCGTCTGCGGCACCCCGGCGACGCCAGCGAATCACATGGACCTGGCGACGCCGATACTCGCCGGGTGGTGGAGTCGCGTGGCGGCGACGCTGATCGACACCGTGGTGCTCCTCATCCCGACCCTGGTCCTCGTTCTCCTCCTGGGCAATATCTTGGGTGAAATCGCGGCGCTGGCCGCTCAGGCCACCTATATGGTCGCCCTCCAGTCCCGGCCCGATGGTCAGACCCTTGGAAATCGAGCGGCCCAGACGCGCGTACGCGACGCCCTGACGGGTCAAGTCATCACCCGGGGTCAAGGTGTACTTCGCTGGGTGGTCATCGCCCTCTACAGCGTCCTCAGCACCCTCACGAGCGCCGGCACGAAACCTCTGCTCGCCGTGAGTCTTATCGGCGTCGTCGATTGTCTCTACCCACTCTTCAACGCCCGCAAACAAACCATTCACGATCGATTGGCGCGCACCATCGTAGTGCGCGCCTGATCGACTCGGGCTACGCCATGACGGCGTGGGGCATACACAGGTCGTCGTATTCGGCGATCCGGAGAGGTCCCGCGTGCTCACCGCAGGCGGGGCATTCGGGATCGCGACGCACCTTAAAAGTACGAAAACTCTGATCCAACGCATCGTAGGTGAGCAATCGTCCGATCAGCGGCTCGCCCAGGTCCAAGAGAATCTTGATGGCCTCGATGGCCTGGATCGAACCGACAATCCCCGGCAGCACGCCCAGCACGCCCGCCTCGGCGCAACTCGGGGCGAGTTCCGCGGGCGGCGGCTCGGGGATCATGCAGCGATAGCACGGTCCCACGTAGGGCGCGAACACGGTAACTTGACCTTCGAAGCGAAAAATCGATCCGTGCACCACCGGAATGTTCTTGAGTAACGCGGCGTCGTTGACCAGGTAGCGCGTCGGGAAATTGTCGGTGCCGTCGACGATGACGTCGTAGCCGTCGATGATGTCCAAGATGTTGTCCGCCCCCAGCCTCGTGTCGTAGGTGTTGACGACCAAGTCGGGGTTCATCGCGGTGAGCGTCATCTTGGCGCTCTCCACCTTGCGCATCCCCACGCGGTCCAGGTTGTGCAGGATTTGGCGCTGGAGGTTCGACGAGTCCACGACGTCCATGTCGATGATGCCTAGGGTTCCCACTCCCGCGGCGGCCAGGTACAGCGCGGCGGGTGAACCCAGGCCGCCGGCACCGAGCAGCAGCACTTTGGCATCGAGGAGTTTCAACTGACCCTTCTCACCGACCTCGGGCAACAGGAGGTGGCGACCGTAGCGAATGCGCTGTTCGGCGCTCATGGTACGCGGCGCCTGCCAGGTCAGACCCTCATCCTTCCACTTGTTAAAGCCCCCGACGATCGAGACGACGTCGACGTACCCGAGGTCCTGGAGTGTCTTGGCGGCGAAGGCCGAACGCGTCCCGCCAGCGCAGTAGATCGCCACGGGCACCGACTTGTCGGGTAAACGACCTTCGACGGAGAACTCGAGTTGTCCCCGCGGGATGTGCACGGCGCCCGGGACTGCGCCCTGTTCGTATTCGTCGGGCTCTCGCACGTCGAGCACCGTGTAGTCACCTAGGTGCTCGGCGACCTCGTGGGGGTCAATCTCTCGAATCTCGGCCTTGGCGGCGTTGAGTAAATCTCGGGGTGATGGCACAGTCGCTCCTAACGTCCGACTAAATCTTACCTGAATGGTCAACATTCGCGACCGGACTTTGCTAGACCCGATGCGTGGAACTGACGGAACTCCTGTCACGGCGGCGCATGACCCGGTCATTTCTCGAGGCGCCGCTGGATCAGGACCGCCTCGACGCGTTGTGCGCGGAGGCGTTGCGCGCCCCCACCGCGGGCAATACCGCTGGCGTGCGCATGACCACGGTGGCCGCAGACCAGGTCGCGCAATACTTCGACTGCGCGACCGACCCCCACTGGCGCGCGACGAGTCGGCGATTCGAGGGCGTGCGACACGCGGGCGCGGTCGTCCTCGTCTCCTCGCGACCCCAGGACTACTTCGCACGCTACGCCGACGTCGACAAGGCCGCCTCGGGCCTCGTCGAACCCGCGGCCTGGCTCGTGCCCTATTGGCACACCGACGCGGCGATGGCGACCATGGCCCTCTTACTACTGCTCGAGGAACAGCGACTGGGCGCGACATTGTGGGGCAACTTTCGCCACGACGAGCGAGTTCGAGCGTGGGCGGGCCTGAACGATGAGGTGCTCTTCGCCTCGGTCCTCGTCGGTGAACCCGACGCGAACGATCCCGCGTCAACGTCGCTCGCACGACGAGTCCCGTCGCGCTCGCAGCGGGTTCGCCGCGTCGCGCGTCGCACCCCCCTAGACGATTGACGCCACGATCTGGTCGATGTCGCGCGACGAGAATTCGAAACCACTGGCCACTAACGCCGCGGGCACCACGCGTTGACTGGTGAGAACCGTATTGTTCGCCAATTCCGCCCCGATGGCCACGCGCAGGGCGGTTGCGGGAACACGCATCACGGCGGGTCGGTGCAGGGCGCGGGCGAGGGATTTCGTCATCTGACGATTGGTGCACGGCTCGGGCGCGCACAGGTTGAAGGATCCCGACAATTGGCGATCGATCAACCACAAGATCGCCGCCACTTCGTCGTCGAGTGAAATCGGACTCATCCACTGGCGCCCGTCGCCCAGTACGCCGCCCAGTCCCGCTCGAAACAGGGGGAGCAGACGCTCCAGTACGCCCCCCGAACGACCCACCACGATGCCGGTACGGATTGTCGCGAGGCTCGCGCCGGTCGCGCGAAACCCCTCGGCAGCCCCTTCCCAATCTCGGCACACCTCGGCGACGTAGTCGGTCCCCGACGCGGCATTCTCGTCGAGCGTCTCGTCACCGCGGTCGCCGTAGAAGCCGACGGCGGAACCACTGACCAGTACCGCGACGCCCGAGGTCATTGACGTCATCGCGTTGACGAGCAACGTGGTGGACAACGTCCGCGAGGTGAGTACCCTGCGCCGGTACTCTTCACTCCAGCGATGAGTGGCGATGCCCGTGCCCGCCAAATTCACCACCGCATCGAATCCACCCACTGCCGCCAAGTCGTCGTCGTCGATCAACGATCGCTCCGGATCCCAGCGCACCCGCAAGCCCTCCACGGGTGACGACGACGGTCGTACGAACGCCACGACATCGTCTCCCCGGTCGTTCAAGGCGGCGACCAGGGCACGACCCACGAATCCCGTCGAACCCGTGATCCCGACGCGCATCAGTCGTCTCCCGACGCCACCGCGTCCGCGTCGGGCCAGTCGTCCTGGCCATCGGACGCGACGTGCAGGAGGAACTCAACGATGGTGCGCGCACTGAACGCGGTGGATCCCTTGGTGACGTAGCCCCGCGTCGCGTCCGCCCGTCCCGGCCCGGCGATGTCGAGATGCGCCCACGGGCGCCCGTCGGTGAAACGCTGCAGCAAGAGAGCCGCGACGATGGCCCCCGCCTTACCGGGTTTGCCGATGTTCTTCATATCGGCGACGTCGGAGTCAATATGTTTTTCGTACGTCGACACCAGTGGTAGCCGCCACAACATCTCGCCGCTGCGTTCGCTGGCGTCGAGAAGCAATTGAGCCAACTCGTCGGTCGACGCGAAGAGCGCGCCCACTTCATCACCCAGGGCGACCGCCTGAGCGCCGGTCAGCGTGGCGACATCGATGATGGCGTCGGGGTTCGCCTCGACCGCCAGCGACAGACCATCGGCGAGGACCAGGCGACCTTCGGCGTCGGTGTTGAGGACTTCGATGGTCATGCCGTTTCGGATGGTGAGAACATCACCCGGACGCGTCGCGCGTCCGCCCGAGAGATTCTCACTCAGCGGCGCGATGGCCGTCACGCGCACCGCGAGTCCGAGTCGCGCCACCATCGAGAGTGCCGCCATGACGACGGCCGCGCCCGACATGTCGGTCTTCATCGTCGTCATACCGTCGGCGGACTTGATCGAGAGGCCGCCCGAATCGAAGGTGATCCCCTTACCCACCAGTGCCACGTGGGCGGTCGCGAACGGTGGTTGATACATTGCGTAGACGAGTCTCGTTGGCTCGGCCGAGCCGGCACCGACACCCAATAGTCCCCCCAGTCGTTCCTCACGAACCTTCGACTCCGTCCAGATCTCCACCTGCACGTTGGGATCATCCCCGAGGTGATAGGCGAAATGCTTCGCCAGTTCCTTCGGTGACAACTCATTGGGCGGGGTGTCGATGAGGCGTTTCGCCCAGTTGACACCCTCGGCGATGACCACGCCTCGGCGCACCCCCTCAACCACGTCATCGTGGTCGGCGACACTGGGCAGCGGCGCGCCCAGCGCCACGACCGCGAAGGAGCGCTCCTCATCGGGGAGTTTGTAGTTGTAAGAACCGAGCAGGGCGCCCTCCACGAGCGCCTGGGCGGCGTCATCGGGGAACTCGATGCCGTCGGTCGGTAGCAGGAACACGATGGCCCCTCCCTCGCCACGCTGAGCCGCCGTCGCTCCCGCCACTCGAAAGTTCTCGGGGCGGTTGTAGGACCCACCCAGACTCACGAACATCACCGCGGGTCCCGTGAACGTGCTCCACATCGTCGCGCTGCCCGCCAGGTCGCTCAACGAGTGCGACGCGCACCACGCGGCACTGAACGTACGCGGTATCTCGTGGCCCACGAGTACGTCGGGAATGGCGTCGGCGATGAGCGCCTCTCCCTCGTCGAAGATGACCGGGATCACCAACGTGGTGGCCTCGGCGAAGTCGTCCACGGTGACGACGCGTGCGTTCTTGATCATGGTGCCTCCTTGGCCATAGTACGAATGATGCGGTGCGCCGGCCCCTCCGCCACGCGCGCCAAGGTCCAGATCAAATCGCTCAGTCGATTGAGATAGGTCCCCACGAGCGAACCCGGCACGTCCCAGATCACCGCCACGCGCTCGGCGCGGCGCACTACCGTGCGCGCCACGTCGAGCGCGGCCGAGAGCTGGTTCTCTCCCGGCACCACGAATTCGCTCGGCATAGTCATCGTGTCGTGAACTCGATCAATCTGGGACTCCACGGCGTCGATCATCGCCTGCGCGACCCGGGTGATACCGTCCTTTAGTTTCTCGCGGTTCTCGGGCATCGTCGCCACTTCGGCCATCAAGATCCATAAATCTCGCTCGAGGCCGGCGATCACGTCGTTCATATCCCCGTCGCTCGCGCACAATGAGCGCGCCCAACCGAGCGCCGCCTGAGCTTCGTCGACGGCCCCGTTGAGTTCGATCGCGCGAGAATCTTTCGACGTGCGTCCCCCAAAGAGCATTCCGGTCGTACCGTCATCGCCCCTGCGCGTGTAGATCTTCACGGGTCAAGCGTAGTGACTCCGACCACGGCGCAAGTAGCCTGGAGACCCAATGAACCTTCCATCTCGCGCCCCCTTCGCCCCACCGCCGAGTGCCGATCCCTATTTGCGCGCCCTCGAGGGCCGCGTCGTTATTTTCGACGGCGCCACGGGCACCAACCTGCAGACCCAGGAACTCGGCGCGGACGATTTCGGCGGAGCGTCGTTCGAGGGATGCAACGAGGTGCTCGTGGTGACTCGACCTGACGCGATCGAGCGTCTGCACCGATCATTCCTCGACGTGGGCGTGGACGTCATCGAAACGAACTCCTTCGGCTCCTTCTCGGTGGTACTAGCCGAGTACGGCATCGCCGAACGCGCCTTTGAGTTGAGTCACGCGTCGGCGGTCCTGGCGCGGCGAGTGGCCGACGAGTACGCCACGCACGACCAGCCCCGCTTCGTCGCGGGATCGATGGGACCCGGTACCAAGTTCCCGACGTTGGGACAGATCACCTACGACGACCTCTCGGCGAGCTACGAAGAGATGGCCTACGGTCTCCTCGAAGGGGGCGTGGACCTGTTGCTCATCGAGACGATGTTCGACCTACTCTCGGGCAAGGCCGCCATCGCCGCGTGCCACCGCGCCATGGCTCGCCACGGTCGAGTCGTACCCATCCAGGCCCAGGTGACGATCGAACTCACGGGGCGGATGTTGCCCGGCACCGAAATCGGTGCGGCGATCACCTCCTTGAGCCCCCTGGGCGTGGACGTCATCGGACTCAATTGCGCCACGGGCCCGGTCGAAATGTACGAACCACTGCGCACCTTGAGCGAGACCGCACCCATGGCCCTCAGCTGTCTGCCCAACGCCGGTCTGCCCAGCGTGGTGGAGGGCAAGATGCACTACGACCTCACGCCCGATGGCCTGGCCGAGCACCTCTCCAAATTCGTCACCGAATACGGTGTGAGCGTCGTTGGGGGCTGCTGTGGAACGACGCCCGAGCACCTCGACCACGTCGTGCAGGCCGTGCGTCCCCTGACGCGGGCGCCGCGCCACGGCGTCCTCGAACCGTCGGTTGCGTCCATCTATTCTCCCGTCACCTACCACCAAGACCGCTCCGTTCTGTTGGTCGGTGAACGAACGAACGCCAACGGTTCAAAGCAGTTTCGTGAGGCCATGCTCGAGGGTGACTGGGACACGTGCGTGGCGATCGGTCGCGATCAGATCAAGGAAGGTGCACACATCCTCGACGTGTGCGTCGACTACACGGGAGCCGACGGCGTCGCGGACATGAACCAGGTCATGAGCCGTCTCGCCACGCAGTCATCGGTACCGATCATGGTGGACACCACCGAGACCAAGGTGGCCCGCGTCGCGCTCACCTGGTTAGGTGGCAAGGCGATCCTCAATTCGGTCAATCTCGAAGAGGGTGACGGCCCGGGCACCCGGCTCGACGGCTTCCTCTCGCTGGCGTCAGAATTCGGGGCGGCCGTCGTCGCGACGTGCATCGACGAAGAAGGTCAGGCCCGCACCGCGGATTGGAAAGTGCGCGCGGCCCGCGCGATCACCGACCTGGCGGTCTCGCGCTACGGACTCGACGCCACAGACATCTTCATCGACCCATTGGCCCTGCCCCTGTCGACGGGAATGGCCGAGTCGCGCCGCGACGGTATCGAGACGATCGAAGCGATCAAACGCATCAAGACCGAACTCCCGGGGGTGCGGACCATCCTCGGGCTCTCGAACGTGTCCTTCGGACTCAACGCGGCCGCCCGTCAGGTCCTCAACAGCGTGTTTTTACACGAGTGCGCCGAGGCGGGCCTCGACGCGGCAATCGTGCACGCCGCCAAAATTTTACCCCTCGCGCGCGTCGACGAGGAGGCGCGTCGAGTCTGCCTCGACCTCATCTACGACCGGCGTAGCGAAGGGTACGACCCCTTGAGCGAACTCCTGCGGCTCTTCGAGGGCGTGACGACCGCGAACAACAACGCTGCCAACATCGACGAACTCCCCCTGGAGGAGCGGTTACGGCGGCGCATCATCGACGGTCTACGCGTGGGTCTCGAGGGCGACCTCGACCAGGGCATGTCCGAGGGACTCAGTCCCCTGTCCATCGTCAACGATATTCTGCTCGATGGAATGCGCGAAGTTGGCGCCCTCTTCGCCAGTGGTGAGATGCAGCTGCCGTTCGTCCTGCAGAGTGCCGAGACGATGAAGAACGCCGTCGCGCACCTCGAACCCTTCATGGAAAAGAGCGATCAGGGTGGTCGCGGTACCGTCGTGCTCGCCACGGTCAAGGGCGACGTCCACGACATTGGTAAGAACCTCGTCGACATCATTCTGACCAACAACGGCTACGAAGTCATCAATCTCGGCATCAAGGTGGGTATCAACGAGATGCTCAACGCCGTCGAGGAGCACCACGCCGACGCACTGGGTATGAGCGGACTGCTCGTGAAGTCCACTTTGATCATGCGCGAGAACCTCGAGTTGATGAACGAACGCGGGATGGCCGCGGTACCGGTCCTGCTCGGCGGCGCCGCCCTGACGCGCACCTACGTCGAACGGGACTTGCGTGAGACCTACGAGGGACGGGTCTTCTACGGTAAGGACGCCTTCGAAGGACTGCGCGTGCTGGACCGACTCGGTGAGTTACGCAAGACCGGCGAGGACGACCCCTTGTTCGGCCGCGAACTGTCCCAGAAGAACGTCCACCGCAAGATCCGCGGAGCGCAGGGCGAGGTCCCCGAGGGCCTGCCGGCGCGCAGCCCGGAGGTCGAGAGCGACAACTCTCTCTTCCCGCCACCCTTCCTGGGCAGCCGTGTGGCCAAGGGCATGGCCGTCGACGAGATCAGCGACTATTTGAACTTGACGGCGCTCTTTCGAAATCAGTGGGGATTTCGCCCGGAGGGTGGCGAGGACGACCCGGCATTCAAGGAGCGTGTGAGCGCGACGTTGCGCGAGCAACTCGCCATTGCCAAGGCCGGCAACCTTCTCTTGCCCCAAGTGGTCTGGGGGCATTTCCCCGTGGCCGCTGACGGTAATGATCTCGTCGTTTACTCCGACGACAACCGCGACGTCGAGCGAACGCGTTTTCACTTCCCGCGTCAGCACAAAGAACCTTATCTATGTATCGCCGACTTCTTTCGACCGGTGACCAGTTCTGACCAGGACTACGCCAGCTTCATGCTGGTGACGATGGGCTCACGCGTGTCCCAGCGATGTCAGGAACTCTTCGCGGAGAATCGCTACACCGATTACTTGATGTTGCACGGTCTCGGCGTCGAGATGGCCGAGGCGCTCGCCGAGATGTGGCACTTGCGGATCCGCCAAGAACTCGGCTACGCCCAGGAGGACGGGCCGACGCTCTTTGGACTGTTTCGCCAGCAATACCGTGGCGGGCGCTACTCCTGGGGGTATCCCGCCTGCCCGGACCTGACTGATAACGCCAAGGTCGCCGACCTCCTCGACGCGAGCCGCATCGGCGTGGTCGTCTCGGAAGGCTTCCAGTTACACCCAGAACAGACGACCGACGCCATAATCTGTCACCACCCGATGGCCAAGTACTTCGTCGCGTGACGTGAATTCGCGCCCGAGGTTCTCCACCGAGCGTCGTCGAACGCGCTGCTCAGCCGATGAACGTCGTGAAGTCCGCGATCAGCTTGTCCTCGATCTCGAGGTTCCACAGTGCGTCGGCCAAGTCGATGAAGAGGAACAATTCTGACAGGAGCAGAGTCTCAATCACGGCGACCCCGAGGTGCTCGAGCCACTTGCCAATCCCGACGCGCACCGTGAAATCATTAGACCCGCCGGTGATCGTAATGGTGAGGGCGCGGTCGGCCGCCACGATGTCGCGCAACCAGCCACCCTTCCTCGCCTGAATGACGACTCCCTGATCGCTCGTGGGCGACGCCTGCGTGGTGAATCCGTCATCATTCAAGTACTTCTCGATGTGCGCCTGCAGTGCGTGTAGATCCGTTGCCTTGCCCGCGAAGTGAACTTCCTTATCACCAATCATTTTTCCTCCACTCGTTCGATTCCGGTCTCGCTCTAGGG
>JAJZEN010000059.1 GCA_021828545.1 Actinomycetes bacterium | reverse complement strand
GTGTTGGGTTCGGTGGCGACTGTGGACTCGGCTACGGTCGCCACCGAATCGCCCGATGACCAACAGCAGACCCCAATGCGCTCCTCGTGGGTAGGATATTGTTCGGCCCGAGCACCGGTCCGGTATTCCAGGGTTGCCATCGTGAGAGGTGCGCCCCTCGCGCGCGCCAATGAACGGCGTGGTCGAGAGTGATACGGGTCCCGACCCGACGATTGACGGGTTCGGCGTGGGCGGATCGGTGTCTCCTGGAGTGATGGTCGTTGCTCGCGCGTTGTCGACGTTGTGCGGGCATCAAGAGTTCGGCGTCTCGCCCTTTGTGACCCGACGCGGCGAGACATTCGGTCCGGACTCGTGGGTCGCGCTGAGGAGATAGTCGTCGTCGTTGCTCGCGTGATTCGTCACGTCGCGCTCCATAGTGCGGTCCTTCGTCACGGGCGACGAGACAGCGATGAGTTCGCTCGGCGTGATCCCCGCTGACCGCAGTAGTGACTGAGATACTGGGAGGACCGAGGGTTTTCGGCGAGGGCGCCCGCGAACTGATTACCTCGAGATGATCCTCACGAGTGGCTTCGTCGGGGTCAGTGGCGACGACCGAGCGTTGCATCCTCGTCGAGAGTTTCTCAACGCGGCGCGCCACTTCGCGAGCTGACGGAATCTTTCAACGCGGCCGAGACGCACGCATCTCGTCGGGGCTCATCGACGGTTGCCGAGGGGCCAAGGTGTCGGTGTAGCCTGCCGTGATGCGAAGCGCGAGCGAACGCGAAGGGGTGGCGGCACACATTGGGGGCGATCGCCAGCAGTTAGGGCATGGACATCTCGAGAATGTGCTGGCGGGGACGCTGTTGAACGCCGGGCGGCGAACCCCCGACAAGGTCGCGATCGATGCCGCGGCGGGCCCGACGACGTTTGGCGAACTTGACAACCTCTCGGCCCAGTTCGCTCACGCCCTCGTTGATCGTGGTGTAACGCGCGGCGACCGGGTAGCGGTGCAATTGGTGAAGCGACCCGAAGTCGTGGCGCTCAACATCGCGTGCGCTCGACTCGGCGCGATTTACGTTCCCCTGAACTCGAGTTACGTCGACGCGGAAGTGGGCGCCCTACTCGACGATGTGGCGCCCGCCCTCCTAGTGCGCGAGGATCCGCTCGTTCACTCGACGCCGCGGGTGGGGGGCGATGAGTTGATTCGCGGTGCGTCGAGGTACCCATCCGCCTTTGTCGACGCGCCCTGCGACGACGCAACGCCCGCCGCGATCCTGTTTACTTCGGGTACTACGGGTCAACCCAAGGGAGTCGTGCTCACGCACGGAAACCTCTCCTTCGGTTGTCGGACGCTCAACGAGGCGTGGGAGATGAGCGCGTCCGACGTACTGGTGCACGTCCTGCCCCTCTTTCATGTGCACGGGCTCTTCGTCGCGGCGTACTGTGGCGTGTCGAGCGGCGCCACGTTACGCTTCCTCGACGGTTTCGACGTTGCCGATGTCGTCACGGCCCTCGATGGCGCCACGGTGATGATGGGGGTGCCCACGCAGTACACGCGACTGCTGGCCGACGAGCGATTCACGTCCGAGGGAGTCCGTAGCGTTCGTCTCTTCGTGTCGGGTTCAGCCCCGATGTTGCGACGTACGCACGACGACTTCTTGTCGCGCACGGGCCAGCGCGTTCTCGAACGCTACGGCATGACCGAGACCGGCATGATCACGGCGAACCCCCTGCGCGGTGAACGTAGGCCCGACACGGTGGGTCCTGCGCTCCCCGGCGTCGAGGTACGCGTCAACGGTTCCCCCGGCGAAGTCGAGGTGCGTGGACCCAACGTCTTTAACCAGTACTGGAATCGACCTGGCCTCCGTGAGAGCGACTTCACACCGGACGGATTCTTCAGGACCGGTGACGTGGGAATGCTGGACCGCGACGGATATCTCGAACTAGTGGGGCGGTCGCGGGACCTCATCATCACCGGGGGCCTCAATGTCTATCCCAAGGAGCTCGAGCAATTGATCGATGAACTACCCGGAGTCCTCGAGTCCGCGGTGGTGGGCGTGCCCGACGACGACTTCGGGGAGTGCGTGACGGCGGTGCTCGTGGCGCGTCCGGGCGAGGTGCTGGACGTCGACGACCTGCGCCGGCGCTGTAGAAGCGTCCTCGCGCCCTTCAAGATCCCCAAGCACTTCGTGGTCCTCGACGAGCTGCCGCGCAACGCGATGGGCAAGGTCGAGAAGGCGCGACTTCGCCGTGACATCGTCGGTGTCGTGGCGAGCCGGCCACGACACCACTAGGGCGCGGGGCGATCGGGAACGCGTCGCGCCGTGACTAATACGTCGTGGGCGACGAACTCCAGCGAGACGCGGGTGCCGACTTCGTAGTTGTCGGCCTCACGCGAACGTACGTCGGTCTTGACGATGACGTCGGACAAGCCGATCTCGAGCCGAGTGGATGCCCCGAGGAAACTACGATGTTGCACGGTGCCCGCACCACGTTCGTCGAGTTCGACGCGGACGTCTTCGGGACGTAGGAGCGCGTCGACGTGGTCGACTTCGCGACCGGGTCCGGCTCCGC
>JAJZEN010000079.1 GCA_021828545.1 Actinomycetes bacterium | reverse complement strand
ACCAATCTTGAGGTGAGCCAGAATCCCCTCGCGCTCCACGGCGATGCGATCCGCGGTGGACGTCTCGCCGAAGGCTTCGACCAGTTCGATCTCGTGCCCGATCTCAAGATTGACCGGAGTCGTGCCGAAGGAACCCGCGCGAATCTTGGGACCGGGGATGTCGACCATGAGGGCAATGTCCGGCGCTACGGCACGCACGCGGCGAAGTCGTTCGATGTTCGAGGGAATATCGCCGTGCGCCATGGAGACGCGAAAAACGTCCACCCCCGCCTTGACGAGATTCTGGAGAACTTCGTCACTCTCCGACGCCGGTCCGATGGTTGCCACGATTCGAGTGCGACGCAAGATGTCCCCTTAAGTCTTTTCAGCAGTCTAGTTGAGGGCGGCGCGGCGACTTTTGGCCCCGGCCGGGCGACCACGCCGCACTGGGCCGGGAAATGTGCGCGATTGATTCGCGCAGTGTCTCGACCTGTTCACGCGAGGTCGTCGCCGAGCGCAGCGCCGTCACCACGCACCGGTACCACCACGTCGCTGCCGTCGACGTTCACCACCCGCAACGTCATTCCGTAACTCGACGCGAGTTCCCGGGAGCGGATCACGTCGTAGGCCGATCCGTCCTTGGCGACCGCGCCTCGCGAGAGCAATATGAGCCGATCGGCGAACGTGCCGGCCAGGGTGAGATCGTGCAACGTCGCGATCACGGTGAGTCCACACTGTACGACCTCGGTCTTGAGTAACTCGAGTATGTCTATCTGGTGACGGACATCGAGACCGGTGATCGGCTCATCCAGGATCACCACCTTGGTGGACTGGACGAGGGCGCGCGCGAGCACCATTCGCTGACGTTCGCCGCCCGACAGCGACGTCGCATCACGTCGACGAAACGTCACGAGATCGAGTCGCTCCAGCACTCCCGCCACGACGTCACGATCACGCGCCGACGGTGCGCGTAACACGCCGTGGAACGCGACGCGCCCGAGTCCCACGTAGTCCTCTACGGTCATACCGACGGGAACCTCAGGGTGTTGGGGTACGTACGCGATCAAACGTGCGCGCTCTCGTTCGCTCAACTCGGCGAGGTGACAGTCGTCGACGCGCACCACTCCGTGCGCGACCGGGCGCAAACCCGCCATCACGGACACCAAGGTAGTTTTACCCGCGCCATTAGGACCGATGATGGTGCACCAGGACCCCGCGGTCACGTCGATGCTCACGTCGTCGACCAGTGTTGCGGCACCGGCGCGCACCGACACGTGCTCGAGGTGCACCATGTTCACGACGTCCCCAGACGTCGGGCGCTCAAGATCACCACGAACACGGGCGCCCCGATGACCGCAGTCACCACGCCGAGCGGCAATTCCGACGGGGCGATCACCGTGCGAGCCACCGTGTCGCACAAGACGAGGAAGGCCGCCCCGAAGACCACGCTGAGGGGAAGGATCCTGCGATACGACGTTCCCACCAGCAGTCGAATTATGTGTGGCACGATGATCCCGACGAAACCGATCAGACCCACCGCCGAGACGACGGCCGCAGTACCCAGGGACGCTGCCGTCACGACCACGAGGCGCAAGGTACGCACCGAGAGGCCCAGGGAGCGTGCTTCGTCATCTCCCACGCTCATCACGTCCAGGGCCCGACCCGCCAAGACGCAGACCGCCACGCACACCGCGACGTAGGGGACGATCAGAACGATCGACGACCAGCTAGCGCTGGCGAGCGATCCCAGCAACCAGATGTAGACCCGCGCGATGGACTGGCTCGAAGATTCTTGTTGCAGATACGTCTGGGCGCTGGTGAACAAGGCCGACACCGCGACCCCGGCCAGGACCAAGGTGGTGGGTGTCGAACGTAGACTGCGCCCACCGATCAGCCACGTCAGGGCCACCGAGACCATCGCTCCAACGAACGCGAGCAAGGGGGTCCACGTCGGCACGGCGTTGCCGCCACCAATGTTGACGATGGCGAGCGTTGCCCCCAGGCCCGCGCCCGCAGCGACGCCGAGCAGATAGGGATCAGCGAGAGGGTTGCGAAAGACACCCTGGAAGGTACTTCCGGCGACGGCCAACATCGCGCCCGCCACCAGACCCAGGACCATGCGTGGCGCGCGCACCTGCCAAATGATGAGCGATTGCAGGGGCGTCAAGGTCGAGTGACCAACGCCCACGTGACTCAGGGCATTGCCCACGATGTGCCACGTCGAGATCGACGTCGGTCCGATCACCAGTCCACAGAGCACGGCGATGACGAGCACCACCACCGTCGCGATCGCGACGACGAGGAATCGTCGAGGACTGGGTGGGTTGGCCGCCACGTCGCGACTATCTTTCGACGTGCGGGTCCGCCGCGACCTCGAGCACGAGCACGGAGAGCACCGGTTCAGCGCGCCACTGGCTACCCATGGGTATCTCCTCGTCGTCGTCTCACAGCAGTCGCGACGACGGATGGGTATCCGAACGACCGCCCCGTGCCGCGAGAGCTGTCTTCACAATCTCCTCGACGCAGGCGACCTGGCTACGCGGACGACACGTCCGCTTACAGTTGCGGGACAGCGTTGGAGTCTCACCAACTTCGCTGCACCGAGGCACCCTCGACCATAGTGCACGCGCGCGAAGCATCCTTCTCGCGGTGGCGCCCCTACATCTGGTCGGGCGCCTCGATCCCGAGCAACGAGAGCCCGAGGGACAGCGTGCGCGCGCACAGCTCACACAACGCCAAGCGTTGGGTACGCGTGGGCTCAGGCGCCGAGAGAACCGGGCACGCCTCATAAAACGTGGTGAACCGTTGCGCCAGGTCGAAGAGATAACCGCTGAGGCGATGGGGCTGAAGGGTGGCGAGCGCGCCGTCGAGGGCCTCGGGGAAGTGCAACAGTCCCAGGGCGAGCGTGCGCTCGGCACTCTCGGCGAGGTCGAACGTCACGTCCGCGCCATCCCACGGTGCGTCGAGGCGACGAAAGATCGAGCGCAGCCGCGCGTGGGCGTACTGCAAATACGGGCCGGTGTCGCCCTCGAAGGCGATCATGCGATCGAGATCGAAGACGTAGTCACGCTGGCGATCCGTGGAGAGGTCCGCGTACTTGATGGCCGCGCGCGCAATCTGGGTCGCCAAGCGCTCTCGCGCTTCGGGCGCGACGTCGAGTGAACGCTGACGTAAGGCGCTCAGCGCGCGCTCGCGCGCCTCATCGAGCAGATCGATGAGTTTGATCGTCTCTCCGGAGCGCGACGCGAACATCTTGCGGTCGGGACCCAGCACGTTCCCGAAAGCCACGTGCACGCATCGCACCGAATCAAGGAGCCACCCCGCCGCGCGCGCGACGGCGAAAACCATGTCGAAGTGCTGGCCCTGAGGGGCGCCGACGACGTAAAGGATCTCGTCGGCGTGCAGGTGGTCGACGCGGTCACGCACGGCCGCGAGGTCGGTGGCGGCGTAACCAAAACCCTCGTCGCTCTTTCGCACGATGAGGGGCAACGGTTCGCCCTCGCGATTTACGAAACCCTCGGGGAAAACACACAGGGCGCCCCCGCTTTCGACGAGTAGCCCCGCGGTGTCGAGGTCGCGCACGACCGCCTCGAGCATGTCGTTGTAGTACGACTCGCCCGTCACGTCCTCGGGCGTGAGCGTCACGTCGAGGGCCGCGTAGACCTCGGCAAAATACTTCACGGACTCGTCGACCAACATCCTCCAGAGTCGACGGGTCTCGGGGTCGCCGCCCTGAAGTGCCACCACGCGCGATCGCGAGCGCTCCTTGAAGCCCTCGTCGGCGTCGAACTTCGCGCGCGCCCCCCGGTAGAAGCCGTCCAGGTCCCCGATCGAGAGCGACGCCACGGCCTCGTCCTCGCCCAAATCCACCAGGTGTTCGATGAGCATGCCAAAGGGCGTACCCCAGTCACCGACGTGATTACGCGCGATAACCCGGTCCCCCTGGAAACGGTACATCCGTGCGAGGGAGTCGCCGATCACGGTCGAGCGTAGGTGCCCGACGTGCATCTCCTTGGCCACGTTGGGCGCGGAGTAGTCGATCACGACGGTCCGTTTTTCGACGAGGCCCACCCCGAGTCGATCATCGCCGAGTAGAGCGCGTAACTGGGCGTTCAAGAACGAATCCGTGAGAGTCAGGTTCAAGAAGCCCGGGCCCGCGACTTCGACTTCGGCGAGGTCATCAATCTCGAGATGTTCGAGCACGCGCGCGGCCATCTCACGAGGCGCGACGCCCTGTGCTTTGGCGAGCGCCATGACGCCATTGACCTGATAATCACTGCGCTCCGAGATCCGCAGAACCGGATCGGCCCCCTCGTCGATGGCGTCGAAGGCACGTCGTAATCGGTCCCGGAGAAGGTCGTAGGTGGAAGTCACCGTCCCATTCTCACACCTGACCCGCGCGGCGTCGCGTCGGACATCCTCGGGTGATGAAAAAAACGGGCAGAATGGAGACATGACCTCCTCTCTCAACTCCTTCAACGCCCTCGACACCCTGGACGTGAACGGTCGCACGCTGCAGTATTACTCCCTGCGCGCGAGTGGACTCAGCCAGTTCGCGATTGACCGACTTCCCTACTCCATCAAGGTGCTCCTCGAGAATCTTTTGCGTCACGAGGACGGCGTCAAGGTCTCCGCGGCGGACATCGAGGCGCTGGCACGATGGTCCGAGGCGCCCACGCGTCACGGTGAGGCGGCGGGCGACGACGCCCAGGAGATCGCCTTCACGCCCGAGCGCGTTCTCATGCAAGACCTCACCGGAGTCCCGGCCGTGGTCGATCTCGCCTCGATGCGCGACGCGATCATCTCCCTCGGGGGCGACCCCGACAAGATCAACCCCCTGGTACCCGTCGAACTCGTGATCGACCACTCGGTCATCTTGGAACGTACGGGCACCGCGCAGAGTTACGACCAGAACGTTGCCATCGAGTACGACCGCAATATCGAGCGCTACACCTTCCTCAAGTGGGCTCAGAGCAGTTTCGACCAGTTCCGCGTGGTACCACCCGGTATGGGAATCTGTCACCAGGTCAACCTGGAGCATCTCGCGCGAGTGGTGTTCGAGAACAACGGGGTCGCCTACCTCGACACCGTGGTCGGCACCGACTCACACACCACGATGGTCAACGGACTGGGCGTGCTGGGCTGGGGTGTCGGCGGCATCGAGGCGGAGGCCGGCATGCTGGGTCAGCCCACGTCGATGCTCATCCCCCCCGTCGTCGGACTACGTCTCTCGGGCGCCACCAAGGAGGGTGTCACCGCGACCGATGTCGTCCTCACCATCACCGAACTCCTGCGCAAACAGGGCGTGGTAGGAAAATTCGTCGAAGGTTACGGCCCCGGCGTCGCATCACTCTCGCTCGAGACCCGGGCGACCATCGGCAACATGTCCCCCGAATACGGCGCGACGTGCGCGATCTTCCCCATCGACCGTGTCACCCTGGACTACCTGGCCTTCACGGGCCGACCCACCGAACAACTGGCCCTGGTCGAGGCGTACGCCAAAGCCCAAGGAATCTGGCACGACGCCGACGCGCTCGAGCCCACGTACTCGGAGTACGTCGAACTCGACCTTTCGACCGTCGAGCCGAGCCTCGCGGGACCCAAGCGTCCCCAGGACCGCGTCTCATTGTCGGGGGCCCGCGGCGCGTTTCGCACCGCACTGGGGCGCGAGCCACGCGAGGTCATGGGGATCGAGGCGGCGGAACGTCTACGTGACGGCGACGTGACCGTGGCCGCTATCACTTCGTGCACCAACACCTCGAATCCTTCGGTCCTCGTGGCCGCGGGACTCGTGGCCCGGGCCGCCGTGGCCCGCGGCGTGAGCACCAAGCCCTGGGTCAAGACGTCCCTGGCCCCGGGTAGTCGCGTGGTGATGGACTACCTCGAGCGCGCTGACCTGGTGGGGCCGCTCGACGCGTTGGGTTTCTACCTCGCCGGGTACGGGTGCACCACGTGCATCGGGAACACCGGACCACTCCTCGAAGGGGTCTCTGAGGCGGTCAATGAGCACGACCTCTCGGTCGTCTCGGTTCTGTCGGGTAACCGCAACTTCGAAGGTCGCATCCACCCCGACGTGAAGCAGAACTTTTTGGCGTCCCCGCCGCTCGTCGTGGCCTACGCGCTCGCGGGCACCATCGATATCGACCTCTCGAGCGAGCCCCTGGGCGTCGACCGAGATGGTGTGCCGGTGTACCTTTCGGACCTGTGGCCGAGCGACGCCGACGTGGCGGCGGCGGTACGCGCATCAATCACGCCCGAGATGTTCGAGGAGCGCTACGCCAGTGCCTTCAGTGGCGACGAGAAGTGGCAGGAAGTTCCCACCACCAACGCCGTCACGTACGCCTGGGACGATCGTTCCACTTACGTGAAACTCCCCCCGTACTTCGAGGGCCTGACGATGGAACCCGGCACCGTCACCGACATCGAGAACGCTCGGGTGCTCGCCAAACTCGGCGATTCGGTGACCACCGATCACATCTCGCCCGCCGGCAACATCCGACCCAGCGTCCCGGCCGGACGCTACTTGACCGACGGCGGCGTCGCCCCGGGGGACTTCAATTCCTACGGCACCCGTCGGGGTAATCACGAGGTCATGGTCCGTGGCACCTTCGCCAACATCCGTCTGCGCAATCAGCTCGCCCCAGGAACCGAGGGCGGCGTCACGATCAAGTTGCCCGAGGGCACGGAGATGTCGATCTTCGACGCCGCCATGGCCTACGCGGCCCAGGGAACTCCCTTGATGATCCTGGGGGGCAAGGAGTACGGCAGCGGATCGAGTCGCGACTGGGCGGCCAAGGGCACGAAACTGCTCGGCGTCAGGGCCGTACTGGTGGAGAGTTTCGAACGCATCCATCGGTCCAACCTGGTCGGAATGGGGGTCCTGCCCCTGCAATTCCTCCCCGGCGAGTCTGCGGCGACGTACCAACTCACCGGAACCGAAACGTTCTCGATTCGGGGCCTTGATCCGCTCAATCGCGGTGAGAGCGTGTCACGCGTCACCGTGACCGCAGCGCGCGACGGGGGCGACCACGTGGACTTCGAGGTCCGCCTGCGCATCGATACCCCCACCGAGGCCGACTACTACCGTCACGGGGGTGTACTCAACTTCGTGTTACGACAACTGGCGCGAGCGTAGTCACCAGCACGTCGGCCCCGGCGTGACACCAACGAGCAACGACGGGTGACCGACGCCCACCGCGCACCGTGGACCGCACGAGCGACACGCCGGGAAATCTATCGCCTCACGCGAAACGATCGACGAGTCGACAAGGTATCAGAGCGTCCTCGTCAAGGTGATAGCTGGCACATATTCGGTGATAGCCATCCGCCACCCACAACGGTTCGCCGCGCACCAGAAGAACTGGCGACAACTTGATGCCGTCTCGAATCTTGGCGCGATCCTTCTCGAGTTCGTGATCGTCGGGCGCCAAGAGGGCGAGTCCGCTGGCGCGAAGGATGTCCTTGGCCTTGTAGTGCGACAATCTCTTCTCCCGGGACAGCAACTTGGCGTAACGTCGAGCGTCCTTCCCAGGGACCAGGAGCGACAGGTACGAGCGCGCGGCGGGGTAGTCCTGATCATCGGGTTCGGATTTCCATCTTTCACGGGCCTTCGGGTGATGTGATGACACAACTACCTCCCTTCACCATGCCAGGACCCAGTGGGGTTCACTGCAAATCGCCCTGGGCCGCCGAACTCGCCGACTCCGAGGGGGGCCCCCTAAGAATCCAGGCCACCCCAACGGCGATGGCGCCACCCAGCAAGGGTCCCACGACGTAGGCCCACCACGACGTCCAATTACCTCCGACCAGTTGAGGGCCGAAGGATCTCGCCGGATTCATCGACGCCCCCGTAATGGGGGCGGCCCACATGCCCGCTAGGGCGATGTAACCCGCCACGGCAATCGCCGCGTTGGCCCCAACGTTTCGCGCTCCCGACGCCGTACCCAAAATTACGCTTACGAGCCCGAGGGTCAAGAGGGCCTCCACGATCACGACCTTGCCGGACGAGATTCCGGGGCCGGGCAACGTCGCCCCGAGGTGACCGACGTTACCAAAGAGTCCACGTAAAAGAAGCGCAGCCACAACCGCACCGAAGATCTGAATCACTAGATACGCGGGGACCCGACGCCACGGGAAGTTCCCTCGCATCGCGAAAGACAGCGTCACGGCAGGATTGAGATGAGCGCCGCTCACCATACCCATGAAATAAATAATTCCCATCACCATCAGCGCGGGAGCCACCACCTGGGCGTCGATCGGTACTTGACCGTGGGAGACCGCATTGACGACTGGCGCACCGGCCGCGACGACCACGAGGAGGAAAGTACCGAAGAATTCCGAGAAGAGTCGCCGCCATTCGTCACGACGAAGATTGGGATTATGCACCCAACGCGGCTCACTCGCGTGCGAGCCACGAGCGAGCACGCTCGAGTGCGGTTGGCTCAGCCCGTCGGGGTCGCTGGTCATTTTAGGATTACGCACCGCGCGACGTGCGTGAATGGATCCAACCGAGCGTCGTCGTCATCGCGGGCCACCATGGTCTCACACTACGCATTGTGCGTGCGCGGCGCGCGAACGTCTCTCGACGTCCGAGAAACGTCATCGGTCGCGCAGCGCGCTCCAACCCACTTCGACGGCTCCGCGACTCGCTCCAACGCGCTCCGGAGCCGACCAGGCGGCTCGAACAGGGATCCTCCCTACACCACTCGGCCAAGGTCGTGTGGCCTCCGAGGGGCCGCCGGCGGACCACGTCACGACCCTGGACCGTGATGTCACAACCGGATCAACTCAGCCGAGTTTCTCGCTCACGCCGTGTCGATCGCACGGAATGTCTCGCCGAGGCGGTCCGTCGCGAGTCCAGCGACCTGCGCATTAGCGCCGGCCCACGCGCGCATCGTGTCCTCAAGGTCCTCGCGGTCGCCCACTTGGGACACGTGCGAGCGTAGCGCCGCGATCTTGTCCTCGAAGGTGTCCGTGATATCGACGACGAGGTTCGGCGTGGTGGTGCCACCCACCCAGACGAGGGGAACCGCGTGGGGGGCCAGGCCCTCCTCGAGGAGTTCGGGGAAAGCGTGGGGATTACGTGCGTCGGGATACACCGCGCGTAAGGTCGCCTCACCCGCCGCCATGTGATCCGGGTGCGAGGCGTAGATACGTTCGAAGTTGCGCTCGGGGTTTTGGGTGAGGACCAGATCGGGACGGCGTTGACGGATGACGCGCGATATGGCCTTACGTAGTTCGAGAGTGGGCTCCACTTGGCCGTCGGGCCAGCGCAGGAACGTCAAGTGCGTCACGCCGACGGCTCGCGCCGCGGCGGTCTGCTCGGCCTCGCGAATCGCCGAGCGCTCCTCGCGCGTGTGCGTCGACGCGTCACCGCCGGCGTCGCCGGAGGTGACGAGACAGTAGGACACCTCGACACCGTCGCGCGTCAGTGTCGCAATCGTCCCCGCCATACCGAAATCGATATCGTCAGGGTGCGCCACGATCGCCAGCGCCCGCGCCACCACGGGATCGGTGGAATAGACCTTAACCAACGTGTCGCTCACGACCTCGCCGCCTCCTGCGTGGGGTCCCAATTCGCGAGATCCTTGAGATGAGGGTCGTTGGAGAACACTTCGACCACCGGTCGCTTGAGCGCCAGACGACGCATGATCACCTCAGCTTCGATGACCTGGTTCCACAAGAGCAACGACACAACCACGCCGGTCGAACCGGCGCGCGCGGTTCGCCCCGAACGGTGCAGATAGGCTTTGTGGTCCTCGGGGGGGTCGAAGTGCATCACGCAATCGACCCCGTCGATGTGTAGTCCGCGCGCGGCGACGTCGGTCGCCACGAGCACCGGCAACTTGTCCGCGCCAAAGTCCGCCAGTGCCTTTTCGCGCTGACTCTGACGCAGGTCACCGTGAATGGCCGCAGCGTTGACACCCTCTTTCTGGAGCTGCTCGACGAGACGATCCGCGCCACGCTTGGTGCGACAAAAGATGATGGTCTTGTCAAAGGAGTTACAGATCGCCGCGGCGACCTTGATGCGGTCCATCTGGTGGACATTGAGAAAATGGTGCACCATGAGCGATACGGTCTGGGAGTCGCTGGCCACCTCGTGAAAGACGGGGTTGGTGAGGTAGCGCTTGACCAGTCGATCGATAGCGCCGTCGAGGGTGGCCGAGAACAGCAACGTCTGGTGGGGGTGTTCGGCGATGCGACGCAACACCCACTCGACCTGGGGCATAAAGCCCATGTCGGCCATGCGGTCCGCCTCGTCGAGGACCAGCACGTCGAGGTGCTCGACATTGACCTCACCGCGGTCGCCCAAGTCGATGAGCCGTCCGGGCGTGGCGATGATGACGTCGCAGCCCTTACGCAATGACTTCACTTGGCGCTCGATATCGGCGCCGCCGTAGACGGCGTTAACGTGCAACCCCAGCGCCGCGCCGAGGGGTTCGAGGACCTCGTGCACCTGGACGGCGAGTTCACGCGTGGGTAGCAGCACCAATGCGCGCGGGCGCGCGGCCCCGCCCTCCTTGCGCACCAATTCGTCGCTGGCCGCGACGCGTTGCAGCAGCGGAAGTCCGAAGCCCAGCGTTTTGCCCGATCCGGTTTTGGCCTTGCCGCACACGTCACGGCCCGCGAGGGCGTCGTGGATCGTCATCGCCTGGATCGGAAAGGCGGTGGTAATGCCTTGCGCGGTGAGTACCGCCACCAGTTCGGGCGCGACGCCCAGGTCGGCGAAAGTCTTCTTGGTGTCATAGGAGTCTTGAGACGTTGACGTCTCGACGATATTTTCCCTGTTCACGGGCCAACAACTTTTCTCGGTCGGACCCGGAACCGGCGTTGATAAGGGGGGCCCAAGCTCACTTCTAGAGCTTCGCTCCTAGTCTAGGTGCGAGATCGACGTCGACCCACCACGAAAGGACCACCATGGCACGTTTGGCAGTGGGTGACCCAGCCCCGAGCTTCACATTGAGCGATCACCAGGGTCGCTCGGTGAGCACCGCCTCGCTACGCGGGCAACGGTACGTGCTCTATTTCTACCCCCAAGACGATACCCCTGGCTGCACCGTCGAAGCCTGTGGGTTCAACGACGAGTTGGCGCATTATCGTGACCTGGGGGTCGTCGTCGTGGGCGTCTCGCCTGACGACGCGCGCTCCCATCAGAACTTCCGGGCCAAGTACTCACTCGACCTCACCCTCTTGAGCGACCCCACGACGACGACCATGGCGGCCTACGGAGCGTACGGCGACAAGATTCTCTACGGCAAGCACGTCACGGGCGTCATCCGTTCGACCTTCGTCATTGGGCCGACCGGACTCATCGAACACCTCTGGTACGGTCCGCGCACGAAAGGCCACGCCCAACGCGTGCGTGCGGCCATCGAGGGTTAATGCCGTCCGCGAGCGTGGCGCGGCGGTTCCTTCATGGAACGCCAGCGGTGCCAAACGCCTGCGGCAATGACCACGACGACCACCGCGATGATCGGGTATTCGGCCGTCTTGAAGTACTTCACGAAATGCTGATTCTTACCCGCGCGGTACCCGAGTTCGGTGAGCAACCATACCCAGATCGCCGACCCGATAGTGGTGAGCACGATGAAGCGTCCCCGCTTCATCTCGGCCAGACCGGCGGGGAGTGAGATGAACGCGCGCACGACCGGCATCATTCGACCCAGCAGTACCGAGGGCGCGCCGTACTTGGCGAACCAGACTTCCGACGCATCGAGGTCCTTGTGCGAGAGCAATAACCATTTTCCGTATCGGTCCACGATGGCGCGTCCCGCGTACCGGCCGAGTTCGTAGGCGATGATCGCGCCGATGACCGAGCCGATGGTGCCAATGATGACCACGTTGACCACGCTGAACTGCGGGTGAGCCGCGAACGCCGTGGTGCAGTAGGCACCGGCGAGCCCGAAGGCGACTTCCGAGGGTATCGGCAGACAGGCCGAGGACAGCAGAGAAATAAAGAAGAGGGCCACGTAGCCGTACTGCGAGATGAGATGTTGCATCGTTCTAGTCTCCTCCGTCGGGCGCGGGCGCCTCGAACATCCAATCAAATTCTTACTTTTGGTGCACCGAACACCAGTAGGTCGTGCGCCCCCCGATGACGTTGATGCGCATGTCGCCGCCGTCGAGCGGACACAGGCCCCCCGGCAATCGCGCGATCATGTGGTCTCCGGTATGGGACCCACCGCGGCGCTGGAGGGTCCTCATCGTGCGCGTGAACGCGGCGTAGAGTCGGGCGCGCTGCGAGGGTGTCAACCGTCCCACGGGGGTACGCGGATCGACGCCCGCGCGGAACAAGATCTCATCGCCCAAGAGATTACCCACGCCCGCGACCGCGGACTGATCGAGCAGACGCGCCTTGACGGCGGGGCCCTCGCCGCGCGTCGTCGACACCGCGTGATCGAATTGTGCGCGCGTCAATGACAGGGCGTCGGGACCGAGGTCGGAGAGGTCCGGATCGATCTCTACGCGCGCCAGGCGCCGGGGGTCGTGCAGCACCAGGCGTCGCCCGTCGCCGAACTCGAGTCCCGCGCGCACCCACTGCGATCGATAGGAGTGGGGTCCGTAGAACAAGCCCTCGATCCCGGCGTCGGAGTCGACGAGTAGCACTCCGGTCATGCCGAATCGCATGCCGAGCGTGACCCCATCGGTCTCAATCAGCATCAACTTACCCCGGCGTCCCGTCGCGGTGATGCGCCGTCCCTTGACGGTGCGCGCCCACTGCGAGGGCGACAGGAGCTTCTTCGCGGCGTACCCGTCGCTCCACCCCTTGGTGATCGTGGCGCCCACCACGGCGTCGGCCAGTCGGCGATACGACTCGACTTCGAGGACTTCGGGCACCAGGGCACAATATCTGACCCGCAATGGCGGTAACTAAGGTTGCGAGATGGCCTTAGAGAAACCGCAGTGGAAAGAACTCTTCACCGAGGTCGTCACCTCGGGTCTCTGCACCGGCTGCGCGGCGTGCGTGGTGGCGTGCCCTCACGACGTGCTGGACTACGAATCGACCGGGGGCGTCTACAAACCCTGGCACCTCGACATCGACGGAGGTCGCGAAGACTGCACCCACGGCGTGAAGGGTTGCACGATGTGCACGCGCGCGTGCCCACGCTTTCGTAACTGGGAGTCCGAGATCGACCAGCACCGATTCGCGCGTGAACGCACCGAGGACGAGGTCTTTGGGATTGGCGACGTCCTGTTGGCCCGCTCCACCGACGTGAGTCTGGTGGAAAACGGACAAGACGGTGGCTTCGTCACTACGCTGCTGGTCTACGCCCTGGAGAACGACGTCATCGACGCGGCGCTGGTCAGCGCACTCGAAGGTGACGGCACGACGTGGCGGGCGCAGCCTCGCGTCGCGCGCACGCGCCAGGACGTGCTCGAGACCGCGAAGTCGCGCTACACCTACAGCGCCAATCTGCTCGCCTATCCCCAGGCCGTAGAGACGGGCGCCGAACGTATCGCCCTGGTGGGCATGGGTTGCATGGCGTCGGCGCCGGGCGCGATGCAGACGCGTAAGGCCGGCAAGATCGCGCGCCGCCTGAGCCTGACCGTCGGGCTCTTGTGCTCCAAGACCTTCGACGACGCCATCTTCGAAGAGCTCTTCGAGAGCCAGTACGGACTGTCGCGCGCCAACATTGTCAAGATGAACATCAAAGGCGTGTTCCAGATATGGACGCGCGACGGTGGCTACCACGAGGTCCCCCTGAAGGAGGCGCACGCCTACACTCGGGAGGGCTGCACGAGTTGTCCGGATTTCGCCGCCGAACACGCCGACCTCTCGGCGGGGGGCATTGGTGCCTTCAACGACTGGACCCTCGTCATCGTGCGCACCGACCTCGGTCGCGACCTGATGACCACGCTCAAGGAAAAGGGCCTCATCGAGACCCGTCCCGGCGACGACGACCCCGGCGCGGTGGCCCTCTTGCACAAACTGGCCCAAGTGTCGCGCAAGCGCTGGCCCGCCACCGCGACCCCCGGGCCCCGACGCCTCCCCGTGCGCGGGTCGTAGAACGTGACTCGTCCTCGCCCACCCCGGCCCACGACCATTTTGCTCGTGCGCCACGGCGTCACTTCCACCACCGGCAAGGTCCTCCCGGGCCGCGCACCGGGTCTGCACCTCTCGCCCACGGGCCAGCGCCAAGCGCAGGTTGCCGCGCAGCGCCTCGACGAGTTGGTCGTGCGACCTAGCGCCCTCTACGCGTCGCCACTCGAGCGCACTCGCGAGACGGCGGCACCTATCGCCCGCGCGTTACGGTTGCGCGCCAAGGTCGACAAGGGGCTCCTCGAATGTGATTTCGGGGAGTGGACGGGAGCGAGGCTCTCGTCGCTGCGTAAGAAGCCCGAGTGGCGCGCGGTGCAGAATTCGCCCAGTACTTTCCGCTTCCCCGCGGGTGAATCCTTCACCGAGATGCAACTGCGCATGTGGACCACCCTGGAACGGCTCTCGAGGGCTCACCCGGGTGAGACGATCGTCGTGGTCAGCCACGCCGACCCCATCAAGGCCGCCGTCACCTACGCCCAGGGCGTGCCCCTGGACCTCTTTCAACGCACGGTCATCTCGACGTGTTCCATCAGTGCGGTCGTATTGACGAATTCCACGCCGGTGGTACTGAGCGTGAACAACACCGGAACTCTCAAGGAGCTCATCCCCTCATGAAGTACGAATTCGATGCCCCCGACAAAATCATGGTCGGCGTTCGCGGTGAAGTGGGCAATCGCCTCTTCCTGCTCCAGGCCCGCCAGGGCCGCCGGCTCGTCATCTTGAAGTGTGAGAAGATCCAACTCGCCGCGTTGGCGCAATGGATCTCTCAAGTGCTCGAGGATATGGGGCGACCCGGTCACTTGCCCGACGATTTCACCCTCGAACCCGAATACGAAGTCGACTTCTCCGTCGGGGACATTGCCATCGCGGTGGACGAGGAGCGCGACGTCATCGAAGTGACCTTCGAATCAGTCGAGGAAGACGAGAACCTCGCCACTCTCACCCTCACGAAGGAATGGGCCGGCGGTCTGGCGATCGCCATTACGCGACTGGTTGAAGCGGGGCGGGCGCCGTGCCCCCTGTGTGGCGGGCCCCTCGACGCGCGAGGCCACGACTGTCCACGCACCAATGGTCACCGCGCACCCCTGCGCTGAACGTGCGACGCGAGGACCAACTCGAATTGTTACGTCGTGGCGCCATCAACGTCGAAGGGCGAGTCGCGGGTTCGTCCAACCAGGCGTTGCTGGTGAGCGTGACGCTCGACGGCGTGACGGGACTGGCGTGTTACAAGGCGGAGGCCGGCGAACGTCCCCTGTGGGATTTTAGTGACGGGTTATGGCGCCGTGAGGTGGCGGCGTGGGAGCTCGACCAGCTACTGGGGACCGACCTCGTTCCCACGACGATCGCGCGCGACGACCTCCCCTTCGGCGTCGGCTCTCTACAGTGGTGGGTCGACGGAGCGACCGACGACCACTACTTCACGTTGCGCGAACGCGACACCTTGTCCGAGTGGTTCGAGGACCTGTGCGCTTTTGACGTAGTGGCCAACAACGCCGATCGCAAGGCCGGCCATATCCTCTTCGACGAGCATCGCTGCTGGGCGATCGACAACGGCTTATGTTTTCATGAGGAGGAGAAACTGCGCACCGTCGTCTGGGAGTACGTCCACGAGGTGCTCCCCGAGCGCCTCGTGGCGCCCCTGGACAGACTCGCCCGGGGCGAGGACGGTGACTTGAGCTTCTACCTCAGTGCCGACGAGGTCGCCTCGACCCGACGCCGAGCGCACGAACTCGTCGCCGCACGCGCTTTTCCCGCCCCGAATGAGGAGAATGACTGGCCCCCGTATCCATGGCCGCTGATCTGACGTGACGTCCGGCGGCTCGCGGGGGCGGACTCGCGTGACTCCCGACCCCCCGGAGGAGTCACCTCGCACCACCTCCGGGTCAACTCAGCGCTACCTCACCGTCGAGCTCCGGCGCGCCGGACTCGAGCATGAAGAAGGTGACGACGGCGCCCACGCCAAAGAAACCCGCCGCCCACCAGAAGGCCACGGCGTAACCGTGGATGGTGGCGCCGGTGGTGAAGTGGCAGTTCATCGCCCCGTTCGCACCACAAGACATACGTCGCGCGGTGATCACCGCGATGGTATTGAGCAGCGCGGTGCCCACGGAACCCCCGATCTGTTGGGCGGTATTGACCATGGCCGACGCCGCTCCCGCGTCACGGGGTTCCACCCCCGCCGTGGCTGACGCGGTCGACGGGGCGAAGATGAGTCCCAGACCCAGGCCGGTGAGCACCAGTCCCGGAAGGACGTGTCCGAGGTAGTCCGCGTTCGCGGGCAACTTGGTGAACAAGATCATGCCCATCATGCCGAGCAACATGCCGACGGGAACCAGCGGGCGCGGACCCACCAAGGCCAGCAACCGCGCACTCGCCAGCGTCGCCGAGAGCCCTAGCGCTCCCACCAAGGGCAGAAACAACAGCCCAGTCTTCAGGGGTGAATAGTTCAGCGTGTTCTGCATGTAATACGCCAGGAACAGGGAGATAGCGAAGATCCCCACACTGGTGATGAACAGCGCGATGAGGGACCCTCCCCGCGTGCGATTCGTGACGATACGTAGCGGCAACAGGGGGAAGCGTGTCCGCCCCTGCCAGATGACGAAGAGCACCATCAACCCCGCGCCCACTACCAGACTCATCCACGTGTCGACGTTCCCCCATCCAGTCGTCACCGCGCGTCCGAGCCCAAAGACCAGCGCGAAGAGGCCGGCGCTCCCGAGCACCGAACCCACCAGGTCGAGGTGGGTCCGTTCGTGAGTGCGCCCGGCGTCGACGAAGAGCATCACGCCGATAAAGGACAGCGCGGCGAAGATCACGTTGACCCATAAGCACCACCGCCACGACGCCCACTGAGTCAGGGCGCCACCCAGGATCAGTCCGATCGCGGCACCAGACCCCCCCACCGCACCGAAGATGGAGAAGGCCTTGGCGCGTTCTCGAGGCTCGCGAAACGTCGTGGTGAGCGACGCCAGCGCGGCAGGGGCGAGGAGGGCGCCGAAGACCCCCTGGATCGCCCGCGCGCTCACCAGCACCCCGAAGGTCTTGGCGGATCCTCCGACCACCGACGCGAGGGCGAAGCCCACGAGACCCACGATCAACGCACGGCGACGACCCCACAGATCGCTCACGCGACCCCCCAGGAACATCAGCGAGCCGAAGGCCAGCGCGTAGGCCGTGATCAACCACTGCCGATTGGCGGGGGAGAAATTGAGATCGACCTGCGCGCGCGGCAACGCGATATTGATCACCGTGGCGTCGAGGGCGACCATGAGCTGAGAGATGCTCACCGCCACCAGTGCCCACCACCGACGGGAGTGTGACGTGGAGGAAAGTCGCATATAGATCGTCCTTAGCCTAAAGACTTCGCGACCCGCGATAGGGCACCGGACAGCGTCGAACGCCTAAATCGACGAAACAATGGGCTTACGAGCGCGCGCGCAGGGCCGCGATCAGTGCGGGCAAGACGTTGTGGACGTCGCCCACGACGCCAAAGTCACTGAGGGAGAAAATCGGCGCGTCGGGGTCCTTGTTGACAGCCACGATGTAGGTCGACCCCTTCATCCCGACCATGTGCTGCGTCGCGCCCGATATTCCACAGGCCACGTAGAGAGTGGGCTTGACCGTCGCGCCCGTCTGGCCGACCTGGTGGGAGTACGGCACCCAACCCGCGTCGACGATGGCACGACTGGCCCCGGGTGCGCCGCCGAGGAGCGTCGCGAGTTCCTCCACGAGCCCGTACGACGCGGCGTCACCTAAACCGCGACCTCCCGACACCACCACCTGGGCGTCGTCGAGTGCCGGGCCATTACGTTGCTCGATGTGCGAGGAGGCGATGTTCACCAGTCGGACCCGCGGCGTCACCGGCGTCACCGCGACCCGCGAGGCGCTGGCCGCGGCGGGGGTCCCCACGGCGAAGGACTTGGGTCGTACCACCATGATGCTCGGCGCCGAGCCGAGGTTGCGGGCGAACGCGGCCTGCGTGCCGCCGAAGAGGGTGTGCTCACTGAGCAGGTCAGGACCCTCACGCAGACCGGTGATATTGGTTAAGACGGGCGCGTCGAGGAAGGCCGAGAGGCAGCCGGCGATGTCGCGGCCGTCGGTGCTCGCGGGAATCAGCACGGCGTCGGGCGTACCCTCGGACACGAGTGACGCCACGGTCGCGGCGACCACGCTGCCGGGTAATACCCCGCCCAGATCGCCGAGGTCGTAGAAGTGATGAGCGCCCCACGACCCCGTCAGGTCGGACAGTCCGTCGGTGTGCGGCCCCCAGGAGACGGCACTCACGGTGGCGTTCAGTCGAACCGCCTCACTGAGCAGTTCCTTCGAGGTCGTGGTGATATCGGTCCCGGAGGGCTCGCATACCACCCATATATTCAACGCGCTCATGAACCACCGCCCGAGAGCACCTTGACCCGCTCGAGGTACGCGATGATGCGTTGGGCACCAGTGCCATCGTCGACGAACTTCTCGCCCGCCGACTTCTCCGGCGTGACCTCCACCGAGACGACCTCCTGTCGCACCGCGAGGGAGTGCGCGTCAAGTCCGAGGTCGGCCACCGTCAGCACGTCCACCGTCCTCGATTTGGCGGCCATGATGCCCTTAAAGGTCGCGTAGCGCGGCTCCACCACGCCCGCGGTGACGGTCACCACCGCGGGCAGCGCGGCGCGGACCTCGTCGTACCCGGCCTCGGTCTGGCGCTGTGCCACGACGACGCCGCCCTCAATCGCCACCGACGTGGCGAACGTCACCGCCGGAAGTTCGAGCAGACAGGCGAGCTGAACGGGCAGGGTTCCGGTGTAACCATCGGATGATTCGGTCGCGGCAATCACGATGTCGGGTTCGTCGCGCGAAATCACTGCGGCCAACACTTTGGCCGTCGTGAGAGCATCGGCGCCGCGTAAGAGCGGATCACTCACCACCGTCGCGCGCACCGCGCCCATCGCCAAGGCGCTGCGGATCCCCGTGACGTCGGTGGCGTCGCCCATCGAGACCAGCGAGACCTCACCCTCGCCCGCGGCCTCGACCAGTCGCAACGCCACCTCGACACCGTAGGTGTCGGCGTCGTCGAGGATTACCTTACCCGTGCGGCGTAAACGAAACGCTTCGTCGAGCGACCCCACCACGGCGGGATCGGGAATCTGTTTGACACATACGACAACCTTCATGCCCACCAATCTAGACCGCAGTTACTCCTCGGTAGAACGTTGCGAGCTCGAGCGCAGTTCCATCGCGAGGACGACGTCGTCGGTGATGAGAGCCCCGACGTCGAGCGCGAGTACGCGATCGAGGTCACGACCCAGGTTGGGAGTCCACACGTGCAATTCGACACCGAGTTGTGTCGCGCGCTGGGCGACCGACGCGTTGACGCGCGTGAAGGGAAAATGCGCTGACGTCAGTCGACTACGCGCTACCTGATCGAGCGCGTGATGCGCGGGTCGACGTAAGACCAGCCAGCCCACGGACCGCTCGGGCGAGTGGCGCCGAACTTCCTCACAGATGTTCAGTGAGAAACTCGAGACCATGCACCTCGACGTTCCCGGCGCTGCATCGAGGTACTCACTGACCGCGCGTGCCACGGACAAGTTGTAAGCGGTCGAGCGGGTGGATTTGATCTCGACGTTCACCCTTAGCCGTCCGGCGGCCTCGATGACTTCGCCCAGCCGCGCGCAGGACGCAATTTCGGGGTGCTGCGCCCGTGTGCTGGCCGGAAGAGAGTGTCCGTCGACCACACGGTCGTGGTGCACCACTAGGGATCGATCCCGGGTGAGCCACACATCGATTTCGACGCCGTCGGCCCCGATGTCCCTGGCGGCCCGCACGGCGGCAACCGAGTTCTCGGGCGCGTTCACGTGGTGACCGCGGTGCGCGAAGATTGAGGTCACGATAAGAATTCTGCCATTCGCGACAACTTTGGGCCCGAAAAACCAAAAACACCTTGAATTTCGCGGTGTGCCTGAGTAAAATTGGCTTCCCGCCCTAACGGGTTCTCGGAATGATTTTCCGTGGTTTATCCGTTGATTTAGAAGGATTTTGCTATGTCGTTGATCTGGAACCGCACACACGCCTGGGATGATGCCGACTGGCGTGCAAACGCCGCGTGCCGTGATACCGAGCCCGAATTGTTCTTTCCCGTGGGCACCACCGGCATGGCGACGGACCAGATCGAATCAGCCAAGCGCGTCTGTGTGAACTGCGACGCCCAAAAGCACTGCCTCGAATTCGCCCTCGCGACCAACCAGGAATCCGGGGTCTGGGGCGGGACGACCGAGGATGAGCGCCGCAAATTGCGCAAGCAGTGGCTCGCCGCGCGTCGGCGAATGCAACAGAATTAGGGGCTCGTCCTCAGGTCACCATTTCCGTCGGCACCACGACGCGGATTAACGTTCCGCCGCCTTCGACATAGGGGACACTCATCATCTCGATCGACCCCCTGAGTTGGGATCGAACGAGGTCGCGCACGATGGACAGTCCCAGGCTGGTGGCGACGTCAAGTTTGAAGTCATCCTCGAGGCCCCGACCATTGTCACGGATCTCCGCGACGGCGTCGCCTCCCTCGAGACTCAGGTCCAGGGTCACGATACCCACGTGCTCGTTGTCTGGTCCGCCGAAGTTGACGAAGGCGTGCTCGACCGCATTGGTGAGCAGTTCGGTCAGTGCGAGAGCCAGTGGCGTGGCCAGATCGGTTGGGAGGGTCCCGAGGTCACCATTCACCACGATTTCCACGGGGTGCAGGGCCAGTACCGTATCCTCGACGAGCAAAACGATCGATCGCACGATCTCGTCGAATACCACTTCCTCGCCTGGTTCGCGCGAGAGGACTTCGTGCACCACGGCGATCGACCGCACCCGACGCTCGGCCTCTTGGAGGGCGACCACGGTGTCGTGCTCGTCACTCCGGCGGGCCTGGAGACGCAAGAGTGACGAGATGGTCTGTAGGTTGTTCTTCACGCGATGGTGCACCTCACGCACGGCCGCCTCCTTGTTCAAGACCAGTCGATTCAACTGGCGAAGGTCCGACACGTCGCGCAACAACAACACGACGCCCGTCACGACGCCGCCGTCGAAGAGCGGCACGCAGTGAAACAAGATCGCCACGTCACTCGAACGGTCCACCTCCTCCATCGCCGGTATCCCGTATTCGAGAGAACGTTCAACCGCGCGAAGTCGCAGGCCCGTTTCGGCGAGTGTCTTGCCCTCCGTAGCCGCGTACACCCCAAGTCGATGAAGGGCGTTGGACGCGTTGGGCGTCGCAAACTCCACCACGCCCGCGTGGTCGATCAAGATGATGCCGTCACCCACCCGCGGCATGCCGGGTCCGGCCACGGTGTCCTCGCGGTAGGGGAACGTTGCGTCCGAGACCATGGAGCAGAGGCGCTCGAAAATTGAGAGGTACGCGCGTTCGTACAGGGACGCTGGACCGCGCAAGGGTCCCTGGAGGCGCACGAGGACGGCGATGACGCGGCCGCCGAAACGTACGGGGATGCACCAGACGGGCACGGCTCCCTCGATCGCCGGAATCGCCACCTCACCCACGGCGCGTTTACCCGTCTCGTAGGCCTGGCGCACGAGAGGCCACTCCCCCGAAGCTTGCACCGAACCGATTAGGTCGTCCACGATCAACGTGGAGCGGTTGTTGGGACGAACCTGTCCCAACACCACGAACTCCTCGTAACCAGATGTTCGCTCGTCGGGGGCGACGAGCACCATGTCGGAGAACGACAGATCCGCCAGTAGCGACCACGACGCGGTGAGACGAAGGAGATGATCGACGTCGACCTCACCGAGGGAGGTGAAATCCTCCGAGAGTTCCGCGAGGGTGGTCACGGCGCGCTGCGCAGGTCCACCATGACGCGACGCCGCTGCTCGTAGGTGGCCAGTTCCGTCACGCCGCGCGCCTCCAGGAGGGTCGCGAGTTCGTCCGCTTTGGCGCCGACGCGTTCGCGACGATGCGCGTCCGACGCAGTCGTGAAGGTCACCCCGCGCGCGACTAGGCGATCGAGCAGGCCCGCGGAAGGGTACTGCTCGGCGACCGGCTTGAACCACCCCGACGACGAACACTCCACCGAGACCTGCGCCGCGACCGCGGCGTCGGCCATTCGGTCCCACAGGGGTTCGGGTTCCGACGCGTGGAACCCCGCGACCTTGATGACGTCGGGGTGGGCCAGGACATCGACGCAGCGCGTCGCCGCCAGTTCTTCGAACGCGAGGGTGTACTGGCGCCAACTCTCGTCAACGTCGCGCATCCGCCATTGATGCATTTGCACCGCGTTGTCGATGTCGTCGAATTGCCAGGTGTCGAGCCAGTGGACCGATCCGATGAGTACGTCGAAGGGGTACTGGCCGAGCAGGCGGGTCACGTCGTCCATCTGATCTCGGTAGTAATCGACCTCCATGCCGATCTTGACCGGCAGACCCTCGGACTTAGCCAGTTGGACGAAGGTCACGTACTCTTCGAGAGAATTACGCGAGTGGAAATCGAAGTACTCCGCCATCAACGTTGACGTGGGTTCGTGCGCGCCACGAGTCCAGAAGTCGCCCACCGTCGCGCGCAACTCGACAAAACGATACAAGTGCTCGGTGAGCGCGAGCTCACTCACCCCCTGGCGCTGGGCCTCTTCGCAGTACTGGGCCACCTGATCGAGCCGGTACCAGACTGACGACTCCTCGTGATTCCACAGATGAAGGTGGTAATCGATCACGGCTCAGGCCGCGCCAAATCCCACGGTGCGCTCAGCGGTAGTGGAGAATTCGACGTAGGCAATACGTTCGGCCGGCACACCAACGCGACGGCCCTTGCGGTCAGTGAGCCACAGGAACTTGTCCTCGCCCAGGGCCGACTCGACCTCTTTCATGATGGCATCACGGTCGCTGCCTTCGGGCAACTCAATGTTGAGCTCCTTCATCGATTGCATTATGCCAATTCGAATTTCCATGAGCACTCCTTCGTCGGTCACGACACACCATGTTACGGCGTTCGGGCAAGATGATGATCGTGACCAGTGAGCCCCCGAACCCACGCAATGTCCAGTGGGCCGAAACGATGGCGGGCTTTGCCCGTGACCAGATCGTGCGAGCGCATCGAACCTCGGTCGCGGCCCTGGACCCCGGCGACCCGCAGTTGATCATCGCGTCGCGTCGTTCGGAGCGCGAAACACAACTCGATGGGTCGTTAGCCCGGGGCGCTACTCGCAGCGTCGGTGCCGGTCAGCGTGAACGCGACGAGGAACCCGACACCTATCGCAGCTGCTTCGAGCGCGACCGCGACCGGATCTTGCACTCCTCGTCGTTCCGACGACTCAGTGGCAAGACCCAGGTCTTCGTCTTCCCCGACGACCATATGCGTACGCGGCTGACTCACGCCCTCGAAGTCGCCCAAGTGGCCACCAGCGTGGCCCGCGCGGTAGGTCTCAACGTGTCGCTCACCGACGCGATCGCGTTAGGTCACGATTGCGGCCACGGTCCTGGGGGCCACGCCAGTGAGGAAGCCCTCGACCCCTACGTCGAGGGCGGCTTCGACCACGCGCGCTGGGGTGCGGACGTTTCCCTGCGACCGCTGAACTTGTGTATGGAGACACTCGATGGTATCCGCAATCACTCGTGGTCGCGGCCCGCCCCGCTGACCCCCGAAGGTGAGGTCGTCAGTTGGGCCGACCGTATCGCCTACGTCTGCCACGACTTCGAGGACGCCACCTCCGCGCGGCTCGTCCGAGCGACCGATCTGCCAGGACTCGTGCGCGATCGCTGCGGTGAGTCGCGGCGCGAACAACTCGGAACCTTCATCCGTGCGATGATCGCCACGATCCGTGATACCGGCGTCATCGGAATGGACCTCCGCCACGCCGAAGCCCTGGCCGCGTTTCGAGCGTTCAACTATGGCGACATCTACATGCGCGACGCCTCGCGCTTGCAAGCCAGTCGCGTGGTGGGAATGCTGCGGGCCCTCGTCGAACACTTCGTAGCGCACCCCGAACACTTGCCAGACGACGAGTTCACCGTTGATGTCGCGGGTTCGACGACTGCCCTGACCGCTGCGGTCGGTTATGTCGCGGGTATGACCGATCGCTTCGCCTGCCGCAGCGCCGTCGTGCTCTTGGACTGGCCCATCGATCAATTGCCTAACGGCATCGATCGATAGATGATCGTCGATGCCTATGGGGCCAACCACGACGAGCGTCGTAGTCATTGCGGGTGACGACTCGGCCCCGCAACGGGTAGCCAAAGTATGCTGCAGTGATTCACCCCAATGTCGGCGTGGCGGATGAACCTTGACTGGACCCCACAGGTCGGGCCCTCCGTGGATGGTCCCCCATACCCGACCGACCAGCATCTCCCTCGGTTGCATCTATCGTCGACTCTCGTTGGCCAATATTGTCCGTCATGAGCATTGTCCGTCATGAGCGAGATCAGGCCATGGGCGGCTCTATCGGCGGCTTCTCCTTTCCCTGGGTAGGTTTTGTAGGTGGACTACGTCGAAAATAAGTTGTCGCTGGGCGAACAACGCGAGGCGGCGCTGGCCCGCACCGCGCAACATGTATTGACCGCGTGGAAGGAGTTCGATGCTGCTCGCGACCACGAGTCACTCCCCAGTGAGGCACTGCACCAATTTCTGACCACACCCTTACCCCGTGACGGTAGCGACGTCCTCGACGTTATCGACCGCGCGGTCGCGGTTCTCGACTCATCCCTCGCTCAGTCCCGCCCCCGGTACTTTGCGTTCATTGGTTCCGCGGGACTCGAAGTGGGCGCACTCGCGGACTTACTCGCCCACTCCTATGACACCAACCTGGCGGTGGACGCGCGTGCGGCCACCGAGCTCGAATGGCAGGCCGTGAGTTGGTTGGCTCAGTTCATTGGATTCCCGGCGCAAACCGGCACCTTCACCAGTGGTGGAACGATTTCCAATATCACCGCGTTGGCCTCAGCACGCGAGGCAGCGATTCCCGGCGTCCGCGAACACGGACTCGACGGGCGGCGCCCAACACTTTATTGTTCGGTCGAGGCGCATTACTCCATCACCCGCGCGGCCGAGGTCCTCGGAATCGGCTCAGCCAACGTGCGCGCTGTCGCCATTGACGCGCAGCGGCGTATGCGGGCCGACGCTTTACGCGAACAGTTGCGACGTGATCTGACCGATCGCTACACGCCGGTGGCAATAGTGGCGACGACGGGCACCACCCTCACGGGTGCAATTGATCCCATCGGACAATTGGCTGACGTCGCGGAAGAGTTCGGCGTCTGGCTCCACGTCGACGGCGCGTACGGAGTTCCGGCCGCCGCTGTCGCCAGTCGAGCGCAATTGTTCGACGGACTCGATCGCGCCCATTCGGTCACCGTCGATTGCCACAAGTGGATGTTCGTACCCAAGGCGTGTAGCGCTGTACTGGTGCGCGATGGCGCCTCCCTCGCGAAGGCCTTCGCGCACGAGGAGGCCTATATGCCTCACGCCGGAGGACACTACAACGCGGTCGACATCACACTGGAGTACTCTCGTCCCTTTCGGGCACTCAAACTATGGATGTTATTTTCGACCCACGGTGCCGACGCCGTTCGCGAGGCAATCGAGAGAAATTGCCTCCAGGCGCAAATGCTCTTCGATTGGGTCCAACAACGACCTTTGTTCGAAACGTTGAGGAGTCGCCCGCAACTCTCTATAGTCCCCTTTCGTGCGGTCGTTGAAGGGTGCCCGAATATTAATGACCACAACGACGCGCTGTGTTCCGCCATCCAACGTGATGGCCGAATCTACCTTTCACCAGCGACGATCGATGGTGGTGTTTGGCTTCGGCCGTGTTTCACGAATTTCCGCACGACTTCCGATGACGTAGCGGCGCTCCTGGACGTCGCGGAGGAACTCGGAGGCGTCTGTCGGATTCTGCACCAATGACTTGCGAGTGCCGAGGCTGGGCATTCGTACGATTCTCCGGTCGCGCAATACGTATCGTCACATCGCACGGTCACGGAGTGCCGCGAAGACGAGAGTGGTCCGTGGGACCACTGGGGTTGAAGGCCGGCAACTGGTTCGTCACACGGGTCGTCATCGGCAACGTCACCTGTGAACCCATCGAGAGTTCGCCGCTGTAAGGAGCCACGCGAGTGCCGACGTCAATCACCCGTGACGTCTCGTTGGACCCGATCAACGTCGCGTTCTCGATTAGGTGACGATTCAGTCGTGCCTCGGCCCGTGGTGCCGATCGGCCGAACGACTCAGTTCGTACGTCGTCCTCGGACCGAACAACGTGGAGCGCGAGTACTTACCTGTGATGGGCCCTCCACACTCCGCACGGGAAGGAAATCGTACGACTTAGGGGATGGCGGGCGAGACGGGGTGCGCACCCGCTACCACGTCGGCGACGCTGACGGCACTGAGTTCAACGAGGAGCACCTCGAGGGCGCGACGATCCAGAGCTCGCAAATTCGTACTCACGAGTCGTCCGGTGGGACAATTCGGGTCGGGAGTATGAAGACCGAGGACGGGGTCATCGGTGTTCAGTGCCCGCCACACTTGACCCAGATCTATCTGCTCGGGTGTTCGGGTCAAGGTCCAACCCCCGTGCACACCAGTGCGCGATTGCACGAGGCCAACGTCGCGCAGTTGCCCCAACACCCGGCGCACGTGCACCGGATTAGTACCGGGACTTACCGACAACCCCGCGGAATCCAAAGTCTTCTCGGGCTCGAGCGCGAGCAGGGCGAGCAGATGAACCGCGAGGGCGAATCGCGTGTTCGTGGGTCGGGCCATGGAGTCAATGTAGCAATTTGTACTCATCTCTGCTACATTTCTATTTGTACTTATCGAAGTTACGAAAAAGGAGGACGCATGACGACCATCGCGGTTATTGGAATATCCGGCTACGTCGGAGGACACATCGCGAACGAGGCATTACGACGAGGACTCGACGTGATCGGCGTTTCGCGCACCGGCAATGTCGCGACCCAGCCGGGCTTGACGCGACGCACTGGCGACATCGCTGACCCGACGCTGATCAACGATCTGGCCCGTAACGCCTCGGTCCTCGTCGTCGCCACCCACGCCCTCAACGGAGACGACCCATTCCTGGTCGACCTCGTCCCCTCATTGTTGCAGGCCGTGTCGACCTCTGACGCTCGACTCGGCGTCGTCGGTGGAGCGGGCAGTCTCTTCGTCTCGTCGGGGACCCGCTTGTTCGATTCGCCGGATTTCCCGGAGCAGTTCAGGGGCGAGGCGAAGGCGCACGCCGCGGTGCTCGAGGCTCTGCAGGCGTCGACCTCGTCGGCGGATTGGTTCTACGTGAGTCCCGCGGCAGGATTCGGTAGTTACGCTCCGGGCGAGCGGACTGGTCACTTCCGCGTCGGCGGCGACACGCTGCTCAGTGACGACGAGGGTAATTCTTTCATCAGCGGAGCGGACTTCGCGGTCGCTTTCGTCGACGAGATCGAAACACCACGACACCACCGACAGCGATGGAGCGTCGCGTATTAGTTCCACTGGGGTCCCGGCGATGTGCCGACGGTGATCCCTCCGTCGGCGCGCTGGATCGTCAGACGATACGCAGTTCTCGTCGATAGACGCGCGCCGGTCCTTGCGCGGTGATCCTCGCCGCCAATGACGCGAACGCTCGAGCCGCCTCGCTATCGGGGTGGCTCACCACCAATGGAACGCCAATGTCGCCACCCTCGCGTAGTGGCGTCGCGAGCGGGATCTGTCCCAGCAGCGTTATGCCAAGGTCACGTGCGAGCATCTCGCCGCCACCCGAACCAAAGATCTCGTAGCGCACCGCGTCGTCGCCGTAGAACCAACTCATGTTCTCGATGACGCCGCGCACTGACAATTTGAGCTTTCGGGCCGCGTAGGCCGAGCGTTGCGCCACCCGCTGCGCCGCGGGTTGGGGCGTGGTCACGACGTACATCTCGATGCGCGGCAGAATCTCGGACAAAGTGAGGGCGACGTCCCCCGTGCCCGGAGGCATGTCGATGAGCAAGAAGTCGGGTTCATCCCACCACGCCTCGGTGATGAGTTGCTCGATGGCCTTGTGCAACATGGGACCGCGCCAAATGACGGGTTGGTCGTCGGGCACGAAATACCCCATCGAGACGCAGCGCACTCCGTGGACCAGGGTCGGCAATACCGTGTCACCGAGCACAATCGGGTCAGCGACGGCGCCGAGCATCTTCGGGAGCGAGAAACCGTAGACGTCGGCGTCGAGGACGCCGACCTGGTGACCTTGGCGGGCGAGCGAAATCGCCAGATTGACCGTGACCGACGACTTACCCACTCCACCCTTGCCCGACGAGATGCCCAAGACCCGTGTCTTGGAGAGTCGGTCGAGGAACTTGGGTTGATCGGCCCCGGGCGCGCCCGGGGCGGACGAACCGGTCATCGACCCGCGAAGGTAGTTGCGCAGGCGTAACAATTCCTCTTCACTCATAGTGCGTACGTGCACGACGGCATTTGCGACGGCGCCGCGAATCGCTGATTCGAGGTAGGTGCGCTGGGGCCAGTTGAGCGCCGGCAGAACCAGGGTCACCTCGGGGTGCGACGACGTTGTCACCACGGCGTCGAGAAAGCCGAGTTCGCCTAGGGGGCGCAACACCTGGGGCTCGACGATAGCCGCTAACTCGGGGTATTTCGTAGCGTCGACGTTCACGGCTCTTCCTTTGTGGTGGTGCTACGAGGCTACCGGCACCGCAGGGCGCCTGCGCTCTACGACGGGGGCTCACCACCTACACTTTGGTCGTATGGCATCGTCCTTCGAGTCCGACCTGGACCCCGCCCTGTTCACGGCGACGGTCACCAGTCTCGCGCACTCCTTCGGTGACAATACCCGACGCAAAATCTACCTTTACCTTCGTGAGAATCCAGGTGCGACGGCGGCGGAATTGGCGCGTCACTGCGACGTCCACGCCAACGTGGTGCGCCATCACGTTGAACGCCTGACCGAGGGTGGCTACGTCACGTACGACAATGTCCACAAGTCCACCGTCGGACGCCCCGCGAAGGGGTACCGCGTGGTCGACACCAACGTGGCGATGGAGGGTTCCATTCGTCGCGATGCCCTGCTCGTCGCCCTACTCGAAATGGCCCTGGAACGCCTCGGCCCCCAAGCCGCCGAGGCGCTGTCCCACGACGTGGGGATGGAGTACGGACGTGGTCTGGGACTCACGGCCAACTCGAACGAATCCGAAGTCACGGTGAAGGCGGCCATGTCCTCGATCGCTGGACTCCTGACCGCCCACGGCTTCGCCGCGCGCGTCGAGGAGGACGCGACCTCGCAGTCCGTCGTCTCGGACAACTGCCCCTTCGGCACGGCCGCCCAGCACCACCCGGTGTTGTGCGCAGTGGACCGCGGACTGATCACCGGGATGCTCGAAGGTCTCGGCGCCAAGTCGACCAACGTGACGTTGACGTCACGGGCCCGCGGCGACGACACCTGTCGAGTCACGGCCTAAGTCGACCCATCGGCGTGGGCCGACCACCCGCGCACCTCGCACTCCTGCACCCGACCATCGTCGAACGACGTCACTGGATGAGCGGGGTCCAGTTCCAAAATGCGGTGGCGTGGGGTCAGGTTACCTCGGGCCCCGGCGTGGCGACCGTGTGGGCGTTCGGCGACGCGGCACGCGACTTCACGCGAGCCGTCGTCACGTGGTTGGTAGCCTTCGCGCGGTCGTTCGGTTTCGACCTCGTCGGCGCCCGTCAGTTCGAGCGACTGCGCACCAACACCACGATTGAGTCACTCCTCGCGGGCCCGGGATCGAGACTCAACGGCGCGTCCGCTCTCCCCTTACCGCGCTATTGGCGAACATCTGGCCGTTGAGGCTTCTCGCAGTGCCCCTGGTGCGGCTACGTGGACTGCGCCGCAACTCGACGGTGCCCCCCCTCGTCACGGCGGTGACGTGCACCCTCGGGACGGATGTGCTCGCGGTCTAGGGAGTGATCTTGAGGGCCGTGAGAAAAGGTGTGGCGATGTTCAATTGGTACTTCGACGGGTGCAGTTTGACGAACACCTCGAACTGAGACACGGCGAGGGTCCGATTGCCGGGCGTCGCATCGGCCACGATCGCGTAGTAGAGCCGCGGTGCCGCCTGCGCCGGCGCCAGCGTCACCGCACGGTGCAACAGTGACACGCCGCGGGCCACGACGAGCGCATCGCGACTCGAACTACCGGCCGAGAAGTCCAGCCACCCCGCTTCGGTGAGAGCAGAGACATTGGTCGGGTCGATGGCGATCACCTGCTGATAGGCCGATAGCGCCGCGAGCGCGTCGCCTCCGGCGACGTCGGCCTGACCTTCGGTCAAGAGTTGTTGGATCTTCTGGGACTGCGAGAGATTGAGCCCCCCAGTCGCCGAGGTGCCCGCCTGGCGTAGTCCGATGTTCGCCCACACCAAGAATCCCGCGGCGGTGGCGAAACATACCAGGGCGACGACGAGGCGACTACGTCGATGACGCCGCGGCGGAACGCGTCGCGCGAGCGCGACGCTACTGGCCGGCCCGGAGAGCTCGAACTGGGCGAGTTCCTCGCGCGCTCGTTCGAGCATCGTGGTCTCTCGTTGGCGAATACCCTCGTAGTCCTCGTCGGCGAGTTCGCCCGCCGCCCGTTCGCGACGCGCGTCCTCGAGGGAGGCTTCGCGGAGACGAATTTCGTCGAAGAGTTGACGCTGCGACTTCACCGCCGCCGCCGCAGGACGAGCACGGAGACGACGAGACCCGCGAACACCACGGCGGGCAACAACCAGAGCAGAATGCCGATACCCGAGGTCGAGGGGCTCAGCAGGATCGACGGTCCGTACGCGTCCTCGATCGTGGTCAGGATCTGTGAATCGCTCTGGCCGCGCCCCACCAGCGTCGTAATCTCGCGACGCACAGCGAGGGCCGAGGACGAGGTGCTTTGCGCGACGGACAAGTCCTGACACGACGGGCACTTCACCAGTGATTCGAGGTGAGAGATACGCTGCGCGCTCGATGACGTCGAGGGCGAGTTCACGACGGCGAACACCAGCACCACCACCAACGCGACGGCCCAGAATCGAAAGGAGCCCAGCGCGCGCGAGGGCGCGCTCGTGCCGCGAAGAGCGCTCACGCGCGAACTCGCGCGACGACCTGGTTCAACTGGGCCAGCGTCACCGGGCCAAGCAATTCCGCCGCGACGCGACCACGGGCATCGATGACGAAGGTGGAGGGCGGCGAGGAAACCCCGTAGTGAAAGGCGATTGTCCCGTTGGGGTCATCAATGGACGGATACAACGTCCCGTACTTCGCGTCGAAGGCCTTGGCCGCGTCCACGGTGTCGTTAAAGACGACGCCCAGCACTTTGACCCCCTTGAGGCGCTGTTGCCACGCGAAGGTGATGAGATTGGGCTCCTCCGTCTGGCAAGGTCCGCACCACGACGCGAAGAAGTTGATCACGACGATCGCGCCGCGCTCGGCGGACAAGGAGAACTTCCCGCCGCCGAACTCCTGACCCGCGACCTCGGGTGCCACCTTGCCCAGGAGCGGGCTCGGTACGACGGTCGCGGCGACCGGTTGACGCGTCACCAACAGCACCGAGAGTCCGGCAATCATCGCCAGTACCGCGATCGACGTCACCAGGACGAGGCGACGTCTCACGCGCGCACCTCGTCGCGATGACGACGGCGAGAAAACGACAGGGCGCTTCCCACGCCCACCATGAGACCGCCGATCCAGAGCCACGACAGCAGTGGTTCGACCGTGATCCCGAGCAGCACCGATCCCGCCGGGAGGTTGTTCGCGAGTTGGGCCCCCGAGGTAGTTCCGTTACCACCCACGGCGTCGAACGTGACGTACACGTCGCGTAAGAGGTTCGAATCGATCGCCGGCGTCCCCACCGGCTGACTGGAACGTCCGTTGAACGTGGTGATCGCCGGGCGTAGCGCATTACCGTCCACCGTGACCATCAATTGTGTTTGTCTCTCCAGTGAGGTCGCGACGGCGGAGAAACCACCAAAGGTGATGTACTGGCCGTCGACCACCGTGCGCTGATTCTTCGCCAAAGCCACCTCGGAGCGTGTCGTGTACGACGTCGAGACCACGATGCCCAGCGCTAACACCACCACCCCTAAGTGCACCACCATGCCACCCGTACTGGGTGCGCGCCACGCCGAGACGAGGTCCCCGCGACGACGAGCACTCTGTACCACTCCCTTAAGGGTACGCAGGGCCGCCCCCGCGGCACCCACCGACAAGAAGACCGCCACTAGCACCGACCAATGACGAATACCCAGGCCCAGGAGCACTGCCACGCTGGCTAGCGCGCACCACGCCGCGACCCTCACACGCCGCCAGAGGACGGATGCGTCCACGGTTCGCCAACTCACCACCGGCGCAATGGCCATCAAGAACAACAAGGCCACCGCGACGGGGGCGGCGACCGACGCGAAGTAGGGAGTGCCCACGGTGACTTGGGTACCGTTCACCGCCTCGTAGAGCAGGGGGAACACCGTGCCGAGCAGCACCACGAAAGCGAATCCCACGAACAGGATGTTGTTGGCGACGAAGAGTCCCTCGCGCGACGCCGGATGGTCGACGCCGACGGGCGAGCGCAATTCGTCCCCGCGCCACGCGATGAGCCCCACCCCCGTCCCCACCGTGAGGGCGAAGAAGGTGATGAGCGCGGGGCCCAGCGTGCTCGACGAGAAGGAGTGGACGCTCTGCAAGACTCCCGAACGCGTGAAGAAAGTGCCGAGCACCGTGAAGGCGAACGTCGCAATCGCCAGGGACAGGTTCCAAATGCGAAACAGACCTCGACGGTCTTGGACAATCACCGAGTGAATGTAGGCCGTGGCCGTCAACCACGGCAGCAGTGCGGCGTTCTCGACCGGGTCCCACCCCCAAAAGCCCCCCCAACCGAGCACTTGATAACTCCACCACGCTCCGAGCACGATGCCCACGGACAAGCATCCCCACGCCAGCACCGTCCACCGTCGTTGCTCGAGGGGCCAGCGATCATGGACTCGTCCGGTGATGAGCATCGCGATCGCGAACGCGAAGGGCACCGAGAACCCCACGAATCCGCCGTAGAGCAGCGGCGGATGCACCGCGACGAGAGGATTGTCCTGGAGGAGCGCATTGGGGCCGGCGCCCTGCAAGACGTGCGCGGGGTTGTGCAGGAAGGGGTCGGCCGGCCCCACCATTAGAAGAATGAAGAAAGCGCCCACCACGAAGAGCACGAACGTCGCCCAGACCACCACGTGGTCCTCAGACTCGCTACGGTAGTGACGAATGACCGCGAAGGTGAGCCCGGTCAGAATCAGGGCCCACAACAGGAGCGAACCCTCGAGCGCGGACCACATTCCCGTGATGGAGTAGATCAATGGCGTGAACGTCGCGTTGTTCTCGGCGACGTAGGCGAGGGAGAAGTTGTGCGTGATGAGGGCGAATTGCATGACCCCCACCGCCGCGACCATCCCCGCCAGGGCGAGCGATCCCCAGAGCATCGCGCGCGACCGTCGGCCCCGCAGGGTCAACACCTGGGCGACGATGCCCACCAGGCACGCGAGGAACGCCACGTCGAGCGCCGCACGCCCCAACCACGTGAGGATCATCGACTCGTTCCGTTCGGCGCCCTCACTCGATTGGGGTGCGCGGCGATGTAGGACGACGTGTGTTTCACCATGATCTGGCTCCCGACAAAATACGCTGACGTCGATGACACGAAATGGCCCACCACCACGACCGGGATATTGGCTTGGAAGAGTTGGGGGGGCGAGCCGTGGGCGGTCACGAACACGTGGTGGTCACCCGAACCCGTCAACGTGAACGCGGCCCCCGCGTTGGTGCGCACGATGGTCCCCGGCTCCACGACGCCCTCCAGACGCAGCACCTTGGTCCCCAGGGATCCGCGCTGAGCGAGGGCCTGGTCCACGGTCTCGAAGTAGTTCAGTGACGACAAGAGACCCTGACTCAGGAGCAGGACGACGAGGGCGATCAGGACCAGAATCACCCCAATCGATCGTCGAGAGGAACGCGACTTCGCCGCAGGAGGGTCGATCGGGGACAGCGGCGCGCTGGCCTCGAGGTCAACCACGTCGACCGCGCCACCAGATGGATAACGTATAAAGCGCCAGGCCCCCGAAAGCAAATGCGTAGCCCGCACTCACGTAGCCCATCTAGACCCCTTCGCGACGGCGCAGCGCCAGCGCCTCGTCAACGGTAGTGGCGACCACGAAATCGCGTTTGACCTCGAGTCGGTAGCGATAACGCAGTAACCAGAAGAACAACAAGGTGAAGCCGATGAATCCGAGCAACATGGTCCAGAGCATCGATCCGTGCACGTTCAGCGTTCCGTTACTGGTGAGGACCGACGCACCCTGGTGGAGCGTCTTCCACCACTGCACCGAGAAGTGAATGATGGGCACGTTGATGGCGGTGAGGATGGCGAAGACCCCACTGCGTCGGGCGCGCACCGCGGGATCGTCGTTGGCGCGGCGCAGCGCTAAGTACGCGAGGGCGAAGACGCCGAGGATCGCCGTCGACGTGAGTCGTGCGTCCCAGGCCCACCAGACCCCCCAGGTAGGTCGACCCCAGATGGAACCGGTGATGAGGGTCAGAGCGATGAAGACGACACTGATCTCCATGGCGCAGTACGCCACGCGGTCCATGACGTCAGAGCGAGTGCGCGGCCACAGGTACAGACAACTGGCGATCGTCGCGGTGCCGAAGGAAACGTAGAGCGCGACCCACGCGATAGGGGGATGAACGTAGAGTAAGCGCACGAGATCGCCCTGCACGACGTCGGGGGGCGTCACCCACAGGCCCAACCAGAAGGTCAGGGCGAGGGAGACCAACGTGACGGGACCCAGTAGTCGTTGGGAGAGTTTGATCATGATTCCTCCAGAACACCGTAAAGCAGAATCCCCACCGCCGTGTACGCCACGAGGGCGACCACGACGATGACCCACCACTCCCACAGTGCTCCCCCGTGCAAGGCAGCGCTGTAGGAGCGCTCCCCGGCAATCAGCAGTGGGGCGAACGCCGGAAGGGTCAGGACCGGCAACAGGGTTGCCGGACCGTCACCGCCCTGTGTCAATGCTCCGTAAAGCGTACCGGCTGCAGCGAGGGCGGCGAGCGTGACGAGGACACTGGGCAGGGCGTGGACCGTTCCGATCAGGGACGTATGTAAAACCAACACGGATCCGCCCAACAGCACCAGTCCCGTAATCCACAACTCGACGGTCAAGGCCAGGGCCTTACCCAGGAACACCCCCGCGGGGTCCAGACCCAACGTCGCGACCGACGCGCGAGTGCCCGGCGCATTCTCGAGCGCCTGGGACCGATTGATCATCAGTAGAGCCACGAAGAGCGTCACCAAGTAGAAGAGACCCGGCCCGGCGGTCGAGTTCCCCGCGTGGGTAGGTCCGAGCGCGAGACCCGACAACAGGAGTGCGATGACCCCGAAGGGGAGAACTTGCCAGAGTAGTACTCGACTCCGTGCTTCGATGCGCAGGTCCTTCCCCGCCACGAGCCACGCGACGCGCGTCACGTGGTCCGCATTCGCCCGCCGACCATGTGAAAGTGTTGCGGAGAGATGCCGCCGCTGCGCAAGGGATCGTGGGCGCTGATCACGACGGTGGCCCCGGCAGCGACCACCTCGCGAAGCAGTTGATCGAAGAATGTGCGACCAGCGTCGTCGAGCGACGCGTACGGCTCGTCGAGGAGCCAAAGTTCGGGTCGACGCACCAGTAGCCACGCGAGTCCGAGGCGGCGGCGCTGGCCCGCACTGAGCTGCTTGGTCGTGGTGTCGACGCGGTGGGTGAGCCCCACGCGTTCGAGGGCCGAACCCACTTCGTCCGCGGGACGCTCGAGGGCGCGCGCGGCGAACTCGAGATTCTCTCGAGCACTTAGGTCGGCATAGAACGAGCCCTCGTGTCCTAGCCAACCCACTCGGCGGCGTAGCAAACGCAAGTCACCACCGTTCAAATTCACGCCGGCAACCATTCCCTCACCACTGGTGAGGGAATCCAGACCCGCCAACAGACGCAGCAGACTGGTCTTACCCGCCCCGTTCGCTCCGGTCACCACGCTGAGCGATCCGCGATCGACTTCCAAGTTCACGCCGCTCAGGAGAGGGAAACCCTTCGACAGGACAACGGCGTTGACGAGTCGAACGACCGCCTGGTCGCCCGGCAAGGACTAACCCCGCAGCGCGGCGAGGTCGGAAGCGACCATCATTTCGATGAGGCCGTAGAAATCGACGTCGCACTTCCACCCGAGGGTTTCGTGCGCCTTCGACGGATCACCGACCAAGAGGTCGACCTCGGCGGGGCGCAGGAAGGCGGGATCAATCGTGACGTGGTCATCCCACTTGAGCCCCGCCGCGGCGAACGCCACTTCGCATAGTTCGCGCACCGAATGGGTTTCGCCGGTGGCAATCACGAAGTCATCGGGTTCGTCGCGCTGCAGCATGGACCACATGGCCTTGACGTAATCGCCAGCGAAACCCCAGTCGCGTTGGGCGTCGAGGTTCCCGAGGCGAATCTCGGTATCGAGCCCCATCTTGATCCGGGCGACGCCATGGGTTACCTTACGCGTCACGAATTCCAAACCACGGCGTGGTGACTCGTGGTTGAATAAAATGCCACTCGAGGCATGCAAGTTATAACTCTCTCGGTAATTGACCGTGATCCAGTGGCCGTAGACCTTGGCGACTCCGTAGGGCGAGCGCGGATAGAACTCCGTCGCCTCACTCTGGGGAATCGCGCGCACCCGACCGAACATCTCCGAGGAACTGGCCTGGTAGAAACGAACCTCTGGATCCACGATGCGAATCGCGTCGAGCATCCGCGTCACGCCTAGCGCGGTGGTCTCGGAGGTCAGCACGGGTTGGCTCCAGGACGTCTGAACGAACGATTGCGCGGCGAGGTTGTAGATCTCGCGTGGTCGGCTGTCGCGCAGAACATTGATGAGTGACACTTCGTCCATCAAATCGCCGGAGAGGAGGGTCAAACGATCCTGGATGTGGGCGATTCGCTCGAAATTCTCGCTGGAGGATCGACGGACCAATCCGAAGACCTCGTAACCCTTGTCGAGGAGCAATTCCGCTAGGTACGACCCGTCTTGGCCAGTAATTCCTGTGATTAACGCACGAGTTGCCATTACCTTTTTCCTCCGGGTCGGTGACGGCCCAGGGCTGGCACCAATCGAAGTACCTTACCACCGGTGATCATTTTCCCTTGGTCGCGTAGCGTAAGCGTCATGTCACGCGCGGCGGTGGTGAGCTTTCGCCTCGGGGGCACCGACGGGGTGTCCATCGAAGCGCAGAAGTGGACTGGCGCGTTGCGCGACACGGGACACCGGGTGACCACGGTCGCCGGAGCCGGCGTCGCCGACGTCATCGTGGACGGCCTGGCCGCCGACGCACCGCGCGCCGTGAACCCGCGCGAACTCGCCGACGTGCTCGCGCCCTTTGATCTGGTGATCGTCGAGAATCTAGCGTCGCTCCCCCTCAACCTCGCCGCCCGCGACGCTCTTTACCGGGTCCTCACGGGTCGCGACGCGCTGTTTCGTCACCACGACTTACCGTGGCAGAGACCGCACTTGGCGCACCTCGCGGGACCGCGCGACGAACCACGTTGGCGCCACGTGACCATCAACGAACTCTCGCGCCACCAACTTCGAAGTCGCGGCATCGAGGCCACGACCATCTACAACACCTTCGATTGTTCTCCGCCGCCGGGTCGACGCGACGCCACGCGCGACGCCCTAGCGATTGGTCGTGAGCGCCTCGTCGTGCTCCCCACCCGGGCGATTCCACGAAAGAACGTCGCCGGTGCCCTCACCCTGTGCGAACGCCTCGACGCGACGCTGTGGATCATGGGTCCCGCCGAGGACGGCTACGGTCAGCAACTCCACGAGCTCCTCGACTCCTCCCCCGTGACGGTCATTCGTCGAGTCCCCGACGGGGTCACGATGTCGGACGCCTACGCCGCGGCCGATCTCGTCGTGATGCCCTCCACGTGGGAGGGATTCGGGAATCCGGTCCTCGAATCGGTGACTCATCGACGCCCACTCGCTCTGAACCCCTATCCGGTGGCGCGAGAGATCACGGCACACGGCTTCACGTTCTTCGACCTCGACGACATTGACGCTATCGAGGAGTTCCTCGCGCAACCCGACGAGACCCTCTACGACTCCAACCTCGCCGTCGCACGACGCTTCTTCGACCTGGCCGATCTGCCCCGGCGACTCAATGAGGTGCTCGGTCACTGACGCGCACCGGGCGCCGATTAGATTGACTCCAATGGTCCTACGCGACGATCGCCCAGTTCATCTCGAGAGACGTGAGCAACTCCTCGAGATCGCCAAAGCGGTCTTCGCGGAGCGCGGGTACCAGTCGACCACCATGGACGACATCGCCAAGGCGGCGGGCTTCACCAAGCCGATCCTGTATCAGTACTTCGAGTCAAAGGGCACGCTCTACCGAGAGATCGTGGCGCACACGGGAGCGGTGCTGGTCGAGAACCTCATGAGGGCCGTCACCTCGGTGACCACACCTCGCTCGAAGATTGAGAGCGCGTTTCGTGTCTACTTCGAAATGGTCGTCAACGACACCGACGCCTTCCGACTCCTCTTCATTCACTCACACGAGGGCGAGACGGCGACCGAGTTGCGAAAGATCGAAGTAAGCCTCGTCGGATTCCTCGTCCCCTATATTGACGTGTCCATTGGGCACGATCATCGCCGTCAACTCGCCGCGGGAATCGTCGGGATCGCTGAGGGAGCCGCGATCGTCTGGCTCCTGCAGCAGGAGGCCAAGGGTTGGCCGACGCCGTCGCCCGACGAAGCGCGACGACTCGCTTCCCATAGCGCCACGTTGGCGTGGGGCGGACTACGCGCCGTCCACAAGGACTAGAACTCGGCCGCGAGACCGATCGTCACCGGCTGGTGACCGAGGCGCGAATGATCTATAGATGGATATCGTCCTCGTGCGCGGCGTGCCCCGCGGGCTCCAACTGGAACGTCGAGTGGGTGATGCCAAAGCGTTCGGCGAGACGTGCTTGTAGGTCATCTAAGATCAGCGGCGCGTGGCCCGTATCGAAACAGCGACTTTCGACGATGACGTGGGCCGATAACGTGATGGAGCCCGACGTCAGGGTCCACGCGTGAAGGTCGTGGATATCGCGCACGTCGTCGACCTTTTCCAAGTGACGTCGCACGTCGCTCAAATCCAAATCGTCGGGCGCGACTTGGAGAAGGATGCGCCCCGAGTCGCGTAACAGTCCCCAGGACGACCACAACATCAAGATGACGACGAGTATCGACCCAATCGAGTCCGCCCTTTCCCAGTGGGTGAGGATGATGACGAGACCCGCCAGCGCGGTTCCCACGAATGCGTAGAGGTCACTCACGATGTGCGCGAAAGCGGCGCGCAGATTGAGACTTTGGCGATTCCCCTGGGCCAAGACGCGTACGGCAATCACGTTGACGAGGGCCCCGATCAACGCGACGACGAGGACGAGGCCCCCACCGACGTGGCGAGGCGTGATGAGGCGAACCACCGCATCGGCTCCGATGAGGAGGGCGACGATGACCAGAAGGGCTCCATTGGCGGCTGCCGCGAGGATCTCGGCTCGCTTGAATCCGTAGGTCCACCGCTCGCGTGCGGGTCGTCGCGCCAATTTGATCGCCCCGGCACTCAGCGAGAGTGCCGCGACGTCGGTCACCATGTGTCCCGCGTCCGCGTAAAGAACCAACGAATTGTCGGCAACCGCGGCCACCACCTCGACGACGAGGAAGAGGCCGATCAGCACCAGGGCGATGAGCACCCACTTCAAATCCGCGTCCGGGTGAACTCCGTGCGAATGACCACGGTGATCGTGCCCGTCGCTCACTTCGTCGCGGGCCTTACCATGGCACTACGAGTCGAGACATAGCCCATGCTGTCACATCGACAGAGCCGCGACGTCATGGCGACGAGGCCATTGCGTCATGACGAGCCCGATCTCCGGCTCCAGGGGTGTCGGGTACGTCCACGAGACTACGTCCGCGCCTCCCCCTCGAGACATGACTTCGGGGCGCTCGAGGGGGTCGCCTAGATTGACTTTGGCAGCAACGATGAGAACGAGATGGCGCGGGCGCGATCGGCCGTCGCTTGGGAACGAAACCTTTTGGCCATCGCCACGACAGGGCCAATGAGAGCGTTCGTCACGACGCCGGCCGGGGCACCAACATCGCGGGTGACCGATGCGAAAGACGGCGTCACATTCTCGCTCCCGACGTCGTGGCAGGAAATTGCTCTCTCCGGTGACGACGAGCGGGCTCACCGGCCTCACGACCAAGAACGATCCATCGTCCAAGTCCTTTTTTGACCGATGAGCTCCGCCACGCCCCCAAGACCGGAGTCAAAGTCTTGGCGGTCGTCCCCGCGTCCCACTGCTTCGCTCGGGCATCACTATCATCGTCACCAATTCAAAAGGGCTCTCTCCGGGGCCGTCAACCCTCGATGATCTAGGTCTTCAATCGACGGTCGGCCCCTCCAGCGCTGGCCGAGAACACGTGGTGACATCAGTCGTACGACTTCGCCCGGGTAAAGAGATTGAGGGACGTATAAGGTGCACCTGCGTATCTTTCCGGGGGCACCGCGTACGGGGTGCAGTTGTACTTCGATCGACGTTGCCATCTCTCCGTCAGTACGTACCCGGGCGCTACCCCCCATCGCTATGACAATGTCGCGCGGTGTCGTAGATTCATGGCGCTGGACCTAGGCCGAAGTTACTTTTGCCAGGACGTGGAGGGCAGTATTTGCAAGGGTTGATGAGCTTCTCGCCCGGCCTGTGCTGACTACATCAGTCGACGGGGCGGAGCGACGCCGAGTAGTTCGAATA
>JAJZEN010000141.1 GCA_021828545.1 Actinomycetes bacterium | reverse complement strand
AACGAGAGCGGGGACCCAACCAATTCTCGGGCACTGTGGGGCGACACTTGAATGTCGAAATCACTCGCGTCCGCAGAGTGCGTACGCTTGGTTCAGCGGGTCGACACGTCTTCATCGTCGTTCATTAGCGACAGCCAATATGGCACGACCAATGTCTCACCCTCGACCTCGCGGGGAGTCGTGTGCACCGCCGCGCACGCGGACAAAACGAATAACCCGACTGAGTGGCTGCAGGGATGTCATGAAGCGAGGGCGATCGCCAGTTACCATTTCGGTGACCGCAACCTGGGTGGTGGACCAGTCCCGTAGATCGAGAAAGGTTGGGTCGTGGTTCACGTCGCGTCTTTTCGCGCGCCCAGTGAGTCTTCAGGTCCACCGGCGCAGATGGTCCGCCACGGGTCGAGAATCTCCGGCGCGAGCGACATCTGGCGAATGCCTCCGGCACGGGGGTCCTCAAAGAATCGTGGAACTCTGGAGCACGGCGCGCGCTCGGGAACTTCGAGATTTTGGCGAGGGCCCCACTTCCGCTCGACACGGAGGGGTTGCGTCGCCCCGGGACTTCGAGGGTGCGCTGGTAGAGTTGAACAACTGTGCGACGAGAGACGGGTCGCGTGGCGCCGTGAATGGCGGCGCCGACTATGAGGAGTTGACATGAAGGTTCTGGTTCTGGGTGGCGACGGTTTTTGTGGTTGGCCCACCTCCTTGCACCTTTCTGACATTGGCCACGAGGTGACGGTCGTGGACAACCTGAGTCGCCGCGAGATCGATATTGAGCTCGAAGTCGAGTCGTTGACCCCTATTCGCCCGATGGGTGAACGCGTGCGGGTGTGGAAGGAACTCACCGGCAAAGAGATCGGCTTCGTAAATCTGGACTTGGCCGAGGAGTTCGACCGTTTCGAGACCCTGTTGCGCGAACTCGAGCCCGACGCCATCGTGCACTTCGGTGAGCAGCGAGCCGCGCCCTATTCAATGCGCAGTACCATCGCCAAACGCTATACCGTCGATAACAACGTCCGCGGCACCCACAATGTGCTGGCGGCCGTCGTGGCCAGTGGTCGCGATATCGCCCTAGTGCACCTGGGCACGATGGGTGTGTACGGGTACGGTTGGAGTGGTTCCGCGCCCATCCCCGAGGGCTACTTGACCGTCAAGGTGCCCACTCCCGATGGCGAGATCGATCGTCAGATTCTGCATCCGGCCAATCCCGGTTCGGTGTACCACCTGACCAAGACGCTGGATCAACTACTCTTCGCCTTCTACGCCAAGAACGACCTGGTGCGGATCACCGACCTGCACCAGGGCATCGTGTGGGGGACCCAGACACCTCAAACCGCGATGGATGAGCGTCTCATCAACCGCTTCGACTACGACGGTGACTACGGCACGGTCCTGAACCGCTTCTTGATGCAGGCCGCCATCGGCCACCCCTTGACGGTTCACGGCACCGGTGGACAGACCCGGGCCTTCATTCACATCCGCGACACGGTGCGGTGTATCCAGATCGCCTTGGAGAACCCGCCCAAGAACGGCGATCCCGTCAAGGTGTTCAATCAAGTGACCGAGACGTACCGTGTCCGCGAACTGGCTGACTTGATCTCGAAGCAGACGGGCGTCGAGGTCGCGTTCTTGAAGAACCCGCGCAACGAGGCCGCGGAGAACGACCTCAATGTCAGTCGGGACCAGTTCTTGGAACTCGGCCTCAATCCTACGTTGCTCTCCGACGGACTGCTCGAGGAATCGCGCGACATCGCCGAGAAGTACCGCGATCGCGCGGACACGACCAAGATCATCGCGCGCTCGGTGTGGCGTCAGGGTATGGAGACGTCGCCGGACTTCGTCATTAAGTAGATCGCCCGAATGACGCCCGTGACCCCGGAGCGCGTGTGAGACTTCGGTGATGGCGACTCTCTACGACTACGTACGTCACCCTCGTGCCGCCGAGTTGCGCGCGAGCAAACCGGTGAGGACGAGCGACTTACGCCGCACGAATCATCCGAACCCCCTCGTACGCTTCAACGCGCTCTTCGGACTCAAGATAACCCTCGTCGTCGGGACCATGTGGGCGGCGTACCTTTTCACTATTCTGGCGCTCTTCGCTCTCCCGTCGGCCATCACTCAAGGAACGTACTTCGTCGTCGTGTGGCTCTCGAGTAGTTTCTTGCAGCTGGTGCTGCTGCCCATCATTATTGTTGGTCAAAACATCCAGGCCGCCGCGGCGGACAAGCGTGCCGAGGATACCTACAAGGATGCCGAAGCCGTCTTGAAGGAGGCCGAGGAGATTCAAAATCACCTCCTCGCCCAAGATCAAGCGATCTCGGACATCGTGGCACGACTGGAGAAATTGATGGGCCCGGGCACTTCGGCCTAATTTGGTGGGGTGCGCCACATAATTCTCTGGGCGGCCAGCGTGCCGCTCAATGTCCACAGCGGAGCCGTGCTCCCGGCGGCGCGCGTCGTCGTGCTCCTCGTACCCACCCTCGCGTTGTGCTTCTACGTCTTCGTGGTGCGGACTCGTCGAAAATAGATACCGTGGTGCCATGGCCACGGTCTACGCGTCGCGGTGTACGAGATAG
>JAJZEN010000010.1 GCA_021828545.1 Actinomycetes bacterium | reverse complement strand
GGGCAACGGGCGTCCACCGGGCACGGCGACCCGAAGTTCACCCGAGGACATCGTGGCGCTCGCCTCGAGCAGTCGACCATCGCGCTTCGCCGAAATAACGGTGGCTGATCCGACGTCGAACACCCCGTAATCTCGGTCACCCGCCACGCCCCCGGGGCCCAACTCGAGTGCGGCGCACCGTTCGCCCTGCATGGACTTGACCGGATAGCGCCACAACGAGTCGATACGCATGGTCGAGCCCTCGTCACGCAGCAGCACGGTGGTGAGCCTAGTTTTGCCCCGTCGGCCACGTCCACCAGTCGCGGTGGGCGGTGGTCGAGTCGACGAGGGACACCCAGCACTATATATGCTTGCCGGCAGGCAAATAGATGCTAGGGTGTACACCGATGACCCCGCAGCCCCAGACCGGCACAATCGAGACCGACGCCGAATTGGTCGAGCGTCTGCGCACCGTGCTGGTTCGCGGCAGTCGGCGCCTACGCCTCACCTACACCGACGAGAACCTCTCGCCGACCCAACTCGAGGTACTGGCCATGGTGGTCCGACGCGGACCGATGCGCCTGTCCGAGGTGGCCGAGGACGAGGGCATCAACCCCACGATGTTGTCGCGCATCGTGGCCAAACTCGAGGACGCCGACCTGGCACGTCGCACCAGCGACCCGCTCGATGGTCGCGTCGTGCACTTGAGCGCAACGACCGAGGGGCGCGCACTACACGACGTGATCCGTCGACGCCGCAACGAAGCGTTGCGCAGCGCGCTGGAGAACCTCTCGACCGGGGAACGAAGGGACCTGGCGAGCGCCGTCTCAGTGCTCGAGTCGTTGGTCGAATCGCTCAACGAGCTTCGACGATGAGCATCCAAGAGACCACCCGGCGCACGTTCTCCTCGCTCTCGAACGCGAATTACCGAAAGTTCTTCTTCGGCCAGACGACGTCGCTCGTCGGCACGTGGATGCAGACCACCGCGCAGTCCTGGCTGGTACTGACCTTGACCCACTCGGCCACGGACATCGGGTGGGTGGTGGCCCTTCAGACACTGCCCGTCTTGCTCTTGGGGCCCTACGGAGGGGTGGTGGCTGATCGCATCGACAAACGTCGACTCATGATCGTCTTACAGAGCTTCATGGGGATCCAGGCCGCCATCTTGGCCGTCCTCTCATTGCTGCACGTCGTGACCTTCCTTGACGTGTGCCTCCTCGCCGTCGTGCTGGGCGTCAACAACTCCTTCGAGAACCCGTCACGTCAGGCGTTCGTCCTGGAGATGGTCGGGGCCCGCGACCTGCGCAACGCCGTCAGTTTGAACTCCACCATGAACAACATGGCGCGCGCCGTGGGGCCCGCCGTCGCGGGCGTGCTCATCGCGACGGCGGGTGAGGGCTGGTGCTTCGCGGTGAATGCGCTGAGCTTCATCGCCGTGGTCGTTTCCCTGGTGACGATGGACCGAACATCACTCAACCCCAGCGTGCCCACGGCGCGCAGCAAGGGTCAATTACGCGAGGGTCTGCACTACGTGACGCGCACCCCCGAGATCGGTGTCCCACTACTCATGATGGCCCTGGTGGGCATGCTGGCCTACGAATTCCAGGTCACGTTGCCCGTCTTTGCCGACAGCGTGTTCCACGGCAACTCCGTGGCCTACGGCGGCATGACCGCCTCCATGGGACTCGGCGCGGTCTGCGGGGGCCTGGTGACCGCGGCCCGGGGCAAGACCGGCATGCGGGCCCTCATCCGCGCCGCCTTCGTCTTTGGCGTCGTCCTCGCCTTCGCGGCGCTCTCCCCCGTCTTGGCCGTGGCCTTCGTCGGACTGGCGCTAGTGGGCTACGCCAGCGTGACGTTCCTCGCGATGGCCAACTCGACCCTGCAACTCCAGGCCGACCCCCAGATGCGCGGACGGGTCATGGCCCTATGGGCGGTGGCCTTCATCGGCTCCACCCCCATCGGTGGACCGGTGATCGGGTGGTTGACGAGCGCGTTCGGGGCGCGCACCGGTCTCGCCGTGGGCGCGGGCTCGTGCGTCGTCGCCGGGTTCATGGGCTTGTACGCCATTCGCCACCAACGCGCCAAGGGGCTCGTCCTGGCGTAGTACGGCACCCTACGCTGATGAGGACGCCTGCGACTGCACGTAAGGTGGACCTCAACCGCGCGAGGAAGTAGCGAAACGAGGATCGATGAAGCAACTCTTTGTCTTCGACCTCGACGGAACGCTGGCCGAGAGCAAGTCGCCCCTGAGTCCCGAGATGGCACTGCTCCTGGGCGACCTCTTGAAGGTGATGAAGGTCGCGGTCATCTCGGGGGGCGCGTGGGAGCAATTCCAGACTCAGTTGTTGGCGCACCTCACCCCTGACGCCCGGCTCGACAATCTGTTCCTGTTGCCCACGTGTGGCACACAGTTCTATCGCTACGCGCAGTCGTGGGAGAAGGTCTACGCGCAGGACCTCAGCGCCGACGAACGCCGCACGATCGTCGCGGCGCTGCGCGACGCGCTCGCGACGTCGGGGACGGCCGCGACCACGACGTGGGGCGAGGTCATCGAGGACCGGGGAAGTCAGATCACGCTCTCCGCGCTCGGACAAGAGGCTCCCCTCGACCAGAAGGCGG
>JAJZEN010000011.1 GCA_021828545.1 Actinomycetes bacterium | reverse complement strand
AGCGGCGAGCGGTCCTCGAAGGTGTGGGGGGACGCGACGCGTCGCCCATTGATGAAGTGATCGGGTGACACGGCCACTCCGTCAACGTTGACGGGCGGGGTGATCATGACTGGAACTTGGGGTGGACGCGGGGATAGGGCAGGGTGTCCCTCGCGGTCACGAGGGGTCGGCGCTGTCCACGGAACTCCCAGTCACCCCCCAGGGCGGTGGAGAGGACCTCCTCGGTGACCGTGGGCTGGGCGCCGACCTCGTCGGAGACGGGGACGGGCCCCTCGACGACGTGATTGGTCAAGGTGCCCAGTCCTTCGACCTCGACCGAGACGATGTCGCCCGGCTCTACTGGTCGAGAGATTGCCGGGGTGCCTGACAAGATGATGTCGCCGGGCTCCAGGGTGATCATACGGGCCAGGTCCGCGACGAGGTAGAACATGTCCCAGGCCATCTCCTCGGTGGAGCCGTCTTGGCGCACGATGCCGTTGACGCTGGTTCGTAGAGCCTTGTCGCGAAAATCCCAATCAGTGACGAGACCGGGGCCGATCGGACAGAGGGTGTCGGCCCCCTTGACCCGAAGCATCGAACCGGCGTCGGTGTCGCGAAAGTCGTGCAGCCCGTAGTCGTTGGCCACGGTGTATCCCGCGATGTAGTGCCCCGCGTCAGCCACGGCGATGTTGCGCGCACTACGACCGATGACGATGGCGACTTCGCCCTCGTAATTGAGGTAGTGACAGTTCGAAGGGCGAACGACGCCAGCGCCGTGGCTGTTGAGCGCCGAGACCGGCTTTTGGAAGTACGTCGGCGCCGGTGCCAATTCGATGCCGAATTCACGCACGCGCGAGATGTGATTGAGATGACAACAGAGAATCTTGCTGGGGTTCACTGGGGGTAGGTGGGTCGCGGTGGCCGCTTCGACGCGACGCCCGTCGCGGGCCACCAGGGACTCGCCATCGAGGAGGACGCTCGTGGGATAACCGTCCAGCAAGGATCCTGCGATACTCCACGCCTTGCCCCCATATCGTTTGTACCTAAATGATAATCTCACTCTACTGAGACCTCGACGATCGATGCACGTGAGCGTGTTACCTATCGTCGTGCCATTGAGGGGGGCGCGTGAGCGAAGAGTTCAATCGACTGCGGGTGCTGTGGCCCGATCATCTGGGCTTGGCGCGGGGCAAGTACGTCCCGGCCAAACTCGCGGCCAACGGCGTGCGCCACTGCACCGGGCTCTGGGCTCTGGGCTACGACCGCCAGATGACGCCCGACACTCCTGGTTCACATTGGAATGACGGTTTGCCCGACCTCACTGCGTCCTACGATCTCGACGCGATCCGACCGGGGTGGGAGCCCGGGACCAAAGTGGTGGTGGCCGATCTGTCCGACCACGACGGCCCGGTCGAAGTGTCGCCTCGCGGCGCTCTGCGTCGCGCGATCGCCGACTGGCAGGCGCTGGGTCTCAATCCCCACGTGGGCATGGAGTTCGAGGCCTACCTCTTCACGCCCGACGGACGAGGCGGCTGGACGCCGCTGGACACGCCGGGGGCCTACGTCTACGGCACTGGGCCGGCGGTGGATCCGCTCGGTCTGCTCGACGCGATTTGGGAGGCGTGTGACGCTGCTGCGATCCCCCTCGAATCGGTCAACTCCGAATACGACACTCCTCAGTTCGAATTCACCCTGCGTTACTCCGACGCGCTGCGCGCGGCCGACGAGGGCTTCCTCTTCAAGGTCCTCGCGCGTGAAGTGGCCCATCGTTTCGGGCTACTGATGACATTCATGGGTAAGCCCATGACGGACCGTGGGGGATCGGGACTGCACTTCAACATCTCGCTACAGGATCTGGATGCGAAGAACGTCATCAATGACGCCGCGACCGAGGACGGCATCTCCCTCATGGCCAAGCAGATGGTGGCGGGGATGTTGAGTCACCACCAGGCGTTGGCGGGGGTCTGCGCCCCGACGGTCAACGCCTACAAGCGTCTACGACCAGCTTCTCTGTCGGGTTACTGGGCCAACTGGGGCCACGATCACCGCGGTGCGACCGTGCGCATCCCTCCCGAACGAGGTACGGGGGCTCGACTCGAGCACCGACTGAGCGATGGTGCGGCCGTCGTGCACAGCGCACTCGCGGCCGTGCTGCAGGCGGCGCGACTGGGTTGCGTCAACAAGAGTGAAGTCGGTCCCGAGGAAACGGGCAACGGCATGGATACGATCGACGCCACGGTGGGCGTTCCAGCAAATCTTGCCGCCGCCCTGAACGCGCTCGAGGCCGATACCGAACTGGTGGCGGCCCTGGGGCCCCAGTTGGTCGCGCAACACTTAGCGGTGAAGCGTGCGGAGTGGGAGCGGTTCCAGTCGGCCACGACCGACTGGGAGCTTCGTGAATACCTGCCATTCCTCTGATTCGATACGTTCGAGGGGCTTCGCGCTGACCGTGAACTGCGCCCAGTGGGTCGGATCCCCTTGGAGTATGCGGCCGCGCCGGGGCAGCGCCACTCCTCGTCCGAGTCGCTGACACTAGGACGCCGCTGAAGTAAGGGTATCCAATTCGCTGCAGCGAATCTGCGTGACGTCAATTGGTGAATGAGGCGGTGAGTCTGAAAATGGGCGCACCGAAG
>JAJZEN010000126.1 GCA_021828545.1 Actinomycetes bacterium | reverse complement strand
GCCAACGTGGCACAGCGTCGCCGCGATCACGTACGGGAACGCCTTGGTCGCGGGCAGGCCAACAAAGGGCCACGCCACCCAGCACACGATGGCCACACCGATGTTCAAGAGCGCAAAACTGGCGAATTTGTCGTGCAGACCCTTCGCAATGGCGTTCCAGACTGCGTGCACGACCCCGGTGCCGAGCACGACGACGATGACGGTGGTGCTCACCTCGCCACCTCGACTCCTCGAGATGGCGACGAGTCCGGCACGTCACGCATTCTACGTACGCAGATTTCCCGTGTTTTGGCGCCCCTCGAAAGAGGGTGTCGCCAACGGATAGACTTACACTTCGCGTCTCGAGGTCTCGACTTCGAGAACACCGAGGACCTGTGGTGCAGCTCGGAGTGCACGCCGCCCTGTCAAGGCGGAGGTCGCGGGTTCAAATCCCGTCAGGTCCGCTCGACACCCGAAAGGGTGACGAGGTTAGGTCGAGTAGCTCAGTTGGTAGAGCGCGCGCCTGAAAAGCGTGAGGTCACCGGATCGACGCCGGTCTCGACCACCAACCTCGACCGTCTCCTGGAAACCTACCCTGAGACGGTCACGTCCGCGTTCTCACGCACCTGAATGACGCGCACACGTGCGTGGTGGTGCGAGGACGTCGTGTGCCAGCGCCCCGTTGGGACCAGGCGCAGACGAAGGCCCCGCAGGGCGATCTCCTGTTCGACGATCTTGGCGCTCACGAGACCCAGGGGGGCGATACGCGCAACGACGTTGGAATCGTAACGGCGCTCGACCAGATAGGCGCTCACCATGTTGTGATGACGACGCGTCGTCGAGACCGATCGGTAGAAGTAGGTCTGGGTTGCGTCAGTCAGCGTCTGGGTCATGGCACGAACGTATCGACCCCGTGTGACAACGCGCGCGTGGCACAATACACGAAGCAAATGGGGGGACCATGAGTGAACTACCGAGCGTGACACCACACTTCGTCGAGCAGCCCGAGGGGGTGGCGTGGCCCACCGACGAATGGCCGCGCGCCACCTGCGCGTCCCAGGACGCGTTGGAACGTGTTGTCGACGAGGCATTCACCCGCGACGAACTGGCCGTCACGAACGCGGTCGTGGTGATCCAGGGTGGCCGGGTCCTCGTCGAGCGATACGCCGGCGTGAAGGAGTACTTTGACCGCCCCGCCGAGCCGATCGGTCCAGAGAGCGAACTGCTCTCGTGGTCCATGGCCAAGTCAATGCTCCACATGATCATCGGTACCCTCGTCGACCAGGGTCGCCTCGCGCCCGACGAGCGCGCCCGAGTGCCCGAGTGGGACGACGAGCACGACCCGCGCCACGCGATTCGCCTGCGCGACATGCTCGCGATGCGCGACGGGCTCGGTTTCGTGGAGAACTACGAGATCGGCCAGGTGAGTCACGTGATTGAAATGCTCTTCGGTGAGGGCAAAGAGGACATGGCGAGGTACGTTGCGGCGCTTCCACTCGCACACGAGCCGGGAACGTTCTTCAATTATTCGAGCGGCACGACGAACCTGCTCAGTCGCCTGGTCGCCGACCAGGTCGGCTACGGCGACGCCTACGACCGCTACCTTCACGAGCACCTCTTCGGCCCCCTTGGCATGCGAAGCGCTCGAGCCACCTTCGATCCCACCGGGGTCTTTGTCGCGTCGAGTTTCGTGCACGCCACGGCCCTCGACTTCGCCAAGTTCGGTCTGTTGTACCTGCGAGGCGGACGTTGGCAGGACCGACAACTGGTCTCGTCTTCGTGGGCCGCAACCGCGCAGACGCCACTCAGCAAAGACCCCGACAGCGACGCGTTCTACTCCTGGCAGTGGTGGGTCACGGGTGACGAATTCGCCACGTACTGGGCGAGCGGTTACGAGGGCCAGATGATCAGCGTCGTGCCCATGCTCGACGCGCTCGTCCTGCGCTTTGGCCATACGCCCGAGGAGCAATACCCCGAATTAGGTCTGTGGCGACGACGGGTGCTGCAGGTACTTGCTAAAGACTTTCAGGCGCCTTCGTAGTCGAAGCCGAGGTCGGGGGCGCTGAACAAAGCGTCAAAGACGAACCCCTCTCGTGCCGCCATCGCGGCCGCAGTGCCGCCGCGGTCCACGACCGCGAGCAACACGACGACCTCCGCACCGAAATCGCGCACGACGTGTGCCGCCTCGAGCAGGCTTGTCCCGCGCGTCACGGTGTCTTCGGTGATCACTACGCGGTCACTCGTGAGGAGCGCACCCGCGATGCGCCCACCCGCACCGTGATCCTTCACTTCCTTTCGAACGCTGAACGCGCGCAACATCCGCCCCCGTGTCGCGGCGACACCGGCGGTGATGAACGAAGCCCCGTCGGCCCCCATCGTGAGACCCCCGATCGCCGTCGCACTCGAGGGCATCTTCGAGAGCAACAGGTCCGCGACGTCGACCATCACCTCGGGGGCGCAAATGGTCTGCTTGGAATCAATGAACCACGAGGACCTACGTCCAGACTTGAGGGTGAAGTCGCCTCGACGCACCGAGTGTTCGAGGAGGTGCTCGAGGACGCGAGCTCGTGCATCACTCACGTCAGCACCACCGATCCCGTGCCACTGCGTACGTGACCGATCACCGACACCGTCAGTCCCATCGCTCGCGCACTCTCGACGGCCGCGTCGGTGTCATCAGCATCGACCGCGACGACCATCCCGAGCCCGCAGTTAAAGACCCGCACCATCTCGTCAGCGCTCACCGCGCCGCGACGCTGAATCTCGTAGAAGATCTCAGGTGTCTCGAAGCTGTCCATATGGATGACCGCGTCTCGCGTCGAGGGGAGTATCCGACCCACGTTGCCCAAGATGCCACCACCCGTGATATGTGCGGCGGCACGAAGACCGCTGCCCAACGTCTGGACGAGGGCGGTGATCGCGGGTGAATAGATGACCGAGGGGACGAGCAGTTCGTCACCGAGGCTTCGTGTGGCACCGGGGTACGCCGGTTCGTGCAGAGAATCAGGGGTCGTCACGAGCACCTTTCGCGCCAACGAATAGCCGTTCGAACGTAGACCCGGCGACGCGAATCCCAAGAGGACGTCACCCTTGTGGACCCGATGTGGGCCCAGCTCACGGCCCTTGTCGACGACACCCACCGCGAACCCCGCGACGTCCAGGTCGTCGGGCGCCATGACGCCGCCGTGCTCGGCCGTCTCACCGCCGAGCAGTGCGGTCTTGGCTTGTCGACACCCCTCCGCTATGCCAGTGACGAGCTCCTCGAGACGTTCGGGGTCGAGCGCGCCGACCGCGACGTAGTCGAGCAAGAACAACGGTTCGGCGCCCACACAGGCAATGTCGTCGACCAACATGGCCACGAGATCGATCCCCACCGTGTCGTAACGACCGACCTGGCGGGCGATCTCGAGCTTGGTACCCACGCCGTCGGCGGACGCCACCAATACCGGCTCTTTCATCTTCTTCAGATTGAGGGCGAACAGTCCCGCGAAGCCCCCAATGCCGCCCAGCACCTCACTTCGTCTGGTGCTATCAACGACGGCCTTGATGCGCTCGACCGCGGCGTCACCCTGCTCGATCGAGACCCCCGCCGACGCGTAGGTCATCCCGCCGCTCGGTTGGTCGAGGAGCCGACTCACCAGCGACCGCCGGCGGCGCCGAGCGCCACGGGCACGGGCGCGGGGTAGTTGCCGGTAAGACACGCGTCACAGCACTCCCCGTCGAGGCGAATGGCCGCGCGCAAGTTCTCCAGAGTGATGAACTCGAGCGAATCAGAACCAATGAACGCGTTCATCTCACTGATCGAGTGGTTCGCCGCCAACAAGTCGTCTCGCGTGGGGGTGTCAATACCGAAGTAGCACGGCCACATGAAAGGCGGCGACGAGATTCGAAGGTGCACCTCTTTTGCGCCGGCGTCGCGCAGCATGCGAACGAGCGCCTGGGTCGTCGTACCGCGCACGATCGAATCATCAACGACCACGAGGCGCTGACCTTCGATGTTCTCGCGCAGGGGATTGAGTTTGCGGCGCACACTAGCGGCCCGCTTGTCCTGGTCGGGAGCGATGAAGGTGCGACCGATATAGCGGTTCTTCACCAAGCCGTAGCCGAAGGGGATGCCCGAAGCCTTCGCGTAGCCCTCGGCCGCGGGGATACCAGAGTCGGGTACGCCCATGACGATGTCCGCCTCGACCACCGACTGACCCGCGAGCAGTTCGCCCATGCGTCGACGCGTCGTGTGGACTTGGTGGCCCATCAGGTAGGTATCGGGTCGCGCGAAATAGACGAACTCGAAGATGCACAGTTTCTGCTTCTCGCCAGCCGGTTCGAGCAGCTGCACCGACTCCACACCCTCGGTGGTGATCGTCAGCATCTCGCCGGGGCGGATCTCACGGATGAACGTTGCACCGACCACGTCGAGCGCTGGAGACTCCGAGGCGACGATCCATCCCTCCGGCTCGTCTTCGGTGCCGAGTCGACCCAAGCACAAAGGGCGAAATCCATAAGGGTCGCGCACCGCGTGCACCGCTTCGGCCTCAAGGATCACCATGGAGAAAGCGCCCTCGGCGCCCGAGAGGACCTCCGCCAGGGCTTGGTCGAGGCTGGCACCTCGCTCCACCGCGCGTGCGAGCAGTTCCGCCACGAGGTCTGAATCCGACAACATCGACGTCACGCGTATGTCTGCGGCGTCGGCGAGCGCCGAGGTGTTGGTCAGATTGCCATTGTGGGCAATGGCGAATCCCGATCGTCCGGCCGAGCGGTAGACGGGCTGTGCGGCGGTCCAGTTAGCGGAACCCGACGTCGAGTACCGGGTGTGGCCAATGACGATGGAACCCGCCAACGCGCGAAGCGTGGTGTCGGCGAACACGTGACTGACCAGACCGTTGTCCTTGACCACGGTGATCTGCTGGTTGTGGTAGGTGGCCATGCCGGCCGACTCCTGGCCTCGATGCTGCAGCGCGTACAACGCGTCATAGCAAAGGTGCGCGACGTCACGACCCGGGGCCACAATCCCAACTACGCCACAAGCTTCCTTCATGCACTCTCCACACTATGGGTCACTTTTTGGAAAGGCACTGCGATATTCTCGCACACACCAACGAGGGGGCCGTGCCGCCTCGGTACGCTGGGAGCGTGATCGACCTACACACGCATTCGAAGTTCTCCGACGGTTCTGACACGCCCAGCCAACTGGCGCAAAAGGCCCATGAACTGGGAATCCTCGCTCTCTCGCTCACCGACCACGACACGACCGCCAGTCACGAAGAGATGGCCGAGGCGTGTGCGCGGGTCGGCGTCGAACTCGTCAGCGGTGTGGAGGTGTCACTGCGCGACAACGAATTCCCCAAGCTACAACCCGACGGCAGCCTCGGACCGCGCAACATCCACGTCCTGGCGTATTTCTTGCCACTCGATCCCGCGAGCGGACTCCAGCAGAAATTGGCGTCGCTTCGCCACGACCGCGACACGAGGAACACTGCGTTGGTCGCCCTCTTACAAGAGCACGGTTTTGAGAAGTTGACCCTCGAGTATTTGAGTGACCTCGCGGGCAACGTGCACTCGATTGGACGCCCGCACTTCGCGCGAGCCATGTTCGAACTGCATCCCGAGATCGTCGGCGAACGAAACGATCAGACCTGGAACCGGGTCTTCACCGACTGGATTGGTAACGAAGGTAAGGCCTACATCCACAAGACCAGCATGTCGGTCGAGGAGTTCGTCGACTCGGCGCGCGGCACTCACACGGTCTTTTCTATCGCCCACCCACTCGTGAACTACGTGGAGGCACCCAACAGCTCCTCGATCGAGACTACGATGCCGCGGGTGCTCGGGTCCCTGCGCGAGCGCGGCTTCAAGGGTGTCGAGGCCTACTACGGCAGCAACACCGCGGCGACCAGGTCACTCATGGTGAAGATCACCCGTGACGCGGGCATGATCCCCACCGGCGGCTCGGATTATCACGGCACCTACAAGAACGACGTCGCCCTCGGGTACGGCAAGTCTGGAGACTTGCACGTCCCTAACGAAATCCTCCACGAGTTGAAGGCGGCTCGTTAGTCCAACGACGCCAGCGCATCCTCGAGCGCGCTCGTTCGACGTGACGCGATGCGCTCGACGGGCAGATCGATCTTCGAGCCGATCGTGAGCCGTGTTCCGCCGATGACGCCCAATTCCACAACGTCCACTGCGCGCGCCGCGGCGCGGGCCTTGAACGCCTCGACGTCGCTGGTCGCCATAACGAAGCGTCCCGGAAACTCACTGAAGAGTTCCGCGTGACTGGTGAGCTCGATCACGTTCGCCCCGATGCCAGTGGATGCGGCCATTTCAGCGATGGCGGTCGCGAGTCCGCCGCCACCCACGTCGTGCACCGCCGTCACGTCACTGGGCGTTGCGGCGCACACCGCGGCGACCTCGCCGGCGACGAAGTCGAACGTTGCGCGAAGGCTCGCACCGTCGAACTCAGCAATACGCCCGCCACGTCGACCACGATTCGTGGCCCAGCGCGAGCCTCCGAGCGGGAAGGGCGAGGCGCCTCGGGCCGTTCGCTTTCCGACCAGGACCATCGTGTCACCCTCTCGCCAAGCCCACCCGGGCGGCGGGGCGACGAGGGACTGGACGACGCCGAGCAGTCCCACGACCGGCGTGGGGTCGATGTCGCTGCCGCCACTCTCGTTATAGAGCGAGACGTTGCCCCCGATGACCGGCAAGCCCAACGCGAGACAAGCCTCGCTCATACCGTCGACCGTCTCGGACAACTGCCACATGACCTCGGGGTGCTCGGGATTGCCGAAGTTGAGACAGTTGACCACCGCCTTCGCACTCGCGCCGACACAGGCCAGGTTGGCGACGCTCTCAGCAATCGTGAGGGCGATGCCCACTCTTGGATCGAGCGCGCACCAGCGCGGGTTCGAATCTGTGGAGATGGCGATGCCGCGCTCGGACGCGGGGAGTCCCGGGCCGGCGAGACGCAACAGCGCCGCGTCGCGTCCGGGTCCGACGACCGTGTTCAAGAACAACTGCGAGTCGTACTGGCGATACACCCACGCCGGGTCCATCAACAGCGCCAGCAGGTCATCGTTCGAAACGCCCTCGGGTTCGTCGAAAGTGGGATCGTCATCGAGCACGGCGTCGAGCGTCGCGGGGCGGGCGCGCGGGCGGTCATAGAGCGGGGCCTCGTCCGCGAGTGACGCGGCGGGAACCTCGGCGAGGATCTCACCGTCAAAACCGTCGCGCACGCGAAGCATCCCTACCGAGCGACCGTTCGCGTCGCGCTGTGGTTCGACCACGTGGCCCACGATGCTCGCGCGCACCTCCCACTTGGCGCACAACGACGCGACCGCTGGCCAGTTCTCGGGCGTGATGATGGCGAGCATCCGCTCCTGACTCTCCGAGGTCATGATCTCGTAAGGTTGCATCCCCTCTTCTCGAAGCGGCACCGCGTTCACGTCGACGTCCATCCCGACGCCACCTCGCGCGGCGGTCTCACTCGTCGCGCACACGAGACCCGCACCGCCCAAGTCCTGGATACCCACCACGAGCCCGCGGTCGAGCAACTCGAGGCACGCTTCGATCAATCGCTTCTCCTCGTAGGGGTCCCCGACCTGCACGCTCGGTCGTTTCGCGTCATCGAGCGACTGCGCGCCGTCCTCGCCGGCAAAGCCCGCTGACGCCAACACCGAGACGCCGCCGATGCCGTCTCGACCCGTCGAGGAGCCGAGCAGCACCGCGAGATTGCCGACACCCGACGCCACGCCGAGCACCAATCGCTCCGTCGGCAACGCGCCCGCACAGAGCACGTTCACCAGCGGATTCGAGGCGTAACACTTGTCGAAGGTCAGTTCACCGCCGATGGTCGGTACGCCGACCGAATTGCCGTAGCCCGAGATGCCCGAGACGACGCCTTCCACGAGCCAGCGCTGACGCGCGTCATCGAGTTCACCAAAGAACAGCGGGTCCATGACCGCGAGGGGTCGAGCACCCATGGTGAACACGTCACGAAGGATGCCACCCACGCCGGTCGCAGCACCCTGGTAGGGCTCGATGGCCGAAGGGTGATTGTGGCTCTCGATGCGGATCGCCACGGCGATCCCGTCGCCCGCGTCGATCACGCCCGCGTTCTCGCCCGGTCCGACGAGCACGTGCTCGGCAGTCGTGGGCAGTCGCTTCAAGTGGATGCGTGACGACTTGTACGAGCAGTGTTCGCTCCACATCACGCCATAGAGCGCGAGCTCCAGGGGGTTCGGGTCACGACGGAGCACCGCGCGGATATCGTCCAGTTCGGAGTCGGTCAGACCAAGGGCGCGATGCAGGGGCTCGGGGGCGCTATTCACCCCACCAAACTACTGGCCCACAGGATGACCCTCTCCCTCGGGTGGATCGAGTTCACGACGATGCCTCCAGACCCACGTGGAGAAGAACAACGACGCAGCGAAGGTAACGATGTTGATAGCCAATTCCACTAACCCGTTGGCGCCGCGAGACCAGATCGCGTGTTCGAGATCGAACAAGACGTCCATGGCACCAAGGTAGAAACCAGCACCGGCCCCGAGCAAGAGCAACAACACTGCGCTGGACGAGCGACGATGGAGCGCACGGGCCCCGAGCAGGACGAACACGACGATAAGGCCGTCAGCCAGGGGGAACGCCTGCTCGAAACCAACGTAGAGCGCACTCGAGGAGGACGCCACGAGTGAGCGATGAGCGAACCACGCGACCCAGTACGCAACGATCAGCGTCGCGACAGCGAGACAGGCTCCGATCAGACGGCGCCGGACGTGCTCGCCCACGCGACCAGGGTCCTAGGCCGCGCTCACGAGTGCGCGCAGGAATCCCTCGAGCAGGACGCGTCCGTCGTCACTGCCGAGCAGGGTCGACATCGCGCGTTCGGGGTGGGGCATGAGTCCGACGACATTGCCTTCAACGTTGGAGACCCCCGCGATGTCATCTCGTGAACCATTGGGGTTGTCCTTGTAGCGAAGCACGACCTGATCGTTCTCGATGAGCTGCTCGTAGGTCGCGTCATCACAGGTGTACGCGCCTGAGAAGTGATTGATCGGGATGCTCAACTCTTGACCCTTGACGGCCCCGCGCGTCAGCACTGACCTGGTCGACGCCACGATCAGGGTCGTTGGTTGACAAAGGAAGGTCAAGCCACGATTCTTCTGAAGGGCGCCGGGCAACAGTCCGGCTTCGGTGAGCACTTGGAAACCGTTGCAGATTCCAAGCACCGCGCCACCCGCTTTCGCGAAATCCGCGATCGCGCCCATGACCGGTGAGAAACGCGCCAGAGCGCCCGGACGCAGGTAATCGCCGTGCGCGAAGCCGCCCGGCAAGATGATTCCGTCGTAGCCCTCGATTGTCTCGGTCGAGTGCCAGATGAAGTCGGCCTCGGCGCCCAACGTCGTCATCGCGCTCAGGGCGTCATATTCACAGTTGGAACCCGGAAAGATGACAACGCCGATCTTGGTCATGCCACGCCCCACGCGCTGTCACCAACGCGAGCAGAAGAATTCTCGATCACGGGATTGGAGAGGAGGCGCTGCGCCAGGGCCGTCGCCTTCTCGAGGGCGCCCGCCTCGTCCACGGCGTCAATCATCATGTGAAACGACTTGCCGGCGCGAACGTGGGTCACGCCCTCGAAACCCAACGCGGGAAGGGCGCGTTCGATAGTGGCGCCTTCAGGGTCGGCTATCCCTTCGCGCAAAGTGACGGTGACGGTAACGGGGAAGTTCACGACTACGCACCGTACCAGTCCGCAAGGGAACGTCCGGTCACCCGCTCGTAGGCCGCTACGTAACGCTTCGAGGTGACCTCGATGACATCATCCGCGACGTGCGGTGGCGGCGGCGTGTGGTCCCAACCCTGGGCGTCGAGCCAGTCTCGAAACGGCTGTTTGTCAAAAGAGGGTGGAACTTCGCCCGGGCGCACCTGGTCGGCCGGCCAGATCCGCGAAGAGTCTGGGGTGAGGACCTCGTCGCACACGACGAGACGGCCGTCGACGTACCCCAATTCGAACTTGGTGTCGGCGAGGATGAGCCCGACCTGCGCCAGGGCGTGCGCGGCGCGGGTGAACAGACCAAGACACAACGCCATTGCTTCGCCGACCACCGCATCGCCCACGATGTGCGCCGCCGTGGCGAGGTCGATGTTCTGATCGTGACCGGACTCCGCCTTCGTCGAGGGGGTGAACAGCGGGCGTTCGAACTCATCGGTCAAACGCATCCCCGCGGGTACCTCCATGTTGTGCACGGTCCCCCTCGCCACGTACTCGTCGTAGGCCTGGCCGGCGAGGCGTCCGCGAACGATGCACTCAAGGGGCAGCATCCGAGCACGGCGAACCAGCATGGTGCGACCATGCCACGCCCGCTCGTCGAGGAAACCAGGGACGAATTCGTCGATCACGGCCGGGTCGCACGCGACCAGCGACGCCGGTACTTCGTCGGCAAATTCGCGCACCCAGTAATGGGTCAGCGCCGTGAGGACGCGCCCCTTCTCGGGCACCGTCTCGTGCATGATGACGTCAAAGGCACTCAATCGGTCAGAAGCGACCATCAACAAGTGCTCTTCGTCCACCTCGTAGAGGTCACGCACCTTGCCCGTGTAGATGTGGTTGATGTCGAGTTCTGTCACGAGCGCCACGTCAATGCGTCTAGGAATCGACCACGGTGTGCGAGAAGACGCTGCGCGTCAAAGGCGCGAGCGAGCGCGTCGTTGCTCAACGTCACGAGTTCATTCTCCTCAATGACGTCACGGAAGTTCCGACGTTCCTCGAAGGCTTGACGCGCACTCGACTGGACAATGCGGTACGCGTCGTCTCGCGACATGCCAGATTCAACGAGCGCGAGCAGCACCGATTGTGAGAACACGAGACCGAGGGAGCCTACGGTCAAGTTCTCGAGCGCACGCTCGGGACGCAGCACCAATCCCTTCGCGAGTCCCGTCGCCTTTCTCAACATGTAGACCGTCAACTGCAGGGCGTCGGGTAACACAACACGTTCCACACTCGAGTGTGAGATATCACGCTCGTGCCAGAGCGCCACGTCTTCAAGGCCCGCCTGGAGATAACCGCGTAGCACGCGCGCGAGCCCACACAGTCGCTCGGACAGCACGGGGTTGCGCTTGTGGGGCATCGCGGATGATCCCTTTTGACCTGGTGCGAAGGGCTCTTCGGCCTCGCCGACCTCACTGCGTGCGAGGTGACGCACTTCGAGCGCGAACTGCTCCATTGCGGTGCCCAGTGACGCACACGCGTACAAGACTTCCGCGTGGCGGTCGCGCGCGATCACTTGGGTGGCGGGTACCGCGCGCAGCCCCAGCGCTTCGCAGACGTAGGTCTCGACGGCCGGGTCGATATTAGAGAACGTGCCAACGGCACCCGACAATTTGCCCACGGCGATCGCCGCTCGTGCGCGCGTCGCACGCTCGATGTCGCGTTGCACCTGCAGAGCGAACAACGAGAACTTCGCGCCGTAGGTAGTCG
>JAJZEN010000028.1 GCA_021828545.1 Actinomycetes bacterium | reverse complement strand
CGACGGTGACGCCGCCGACGTCGCTCTTGTGCGGTATCTGTGCGGAGACGACCTTCACGACAACGGGGTACCCTAGTCGCGCGGCCGATACCAGCGCGGAGTGGACGTCGACCGCGAGTTCGCTCGCGGGAACGCGCACTCCAATTTGCGACAGCAGAACCTTCGCCGCGTACTCGCTGATGTACGTCGCCTCCGACTCATCCAGCGCGAGGGCCCGAAACCTTCGCGCCGCCGGTCGAGATGCGCCTTCGCTCAACGTACGCGCACGTCGCGTCACGTTGCGTGCCGCGCGTAATGCCCGCTCCGGCGAACGGAACAGGGAAAGTCCCGCGTCGAAAATCCTTAGTTTGTTCTCCGGGGGCAACGGTGATTCCCCACCCATGATGGTGTAGATGACGGGTTTGTCCGCCGCGACGAGTACCGGCAACAGCGCGTCGACCTGCTGAGTTCCTTGCACGAGAGATCCCGGCATTGCTGAGACCACGAGACAACCGACGTCGTCGTCGCCCAGGAGCGACGCGGCGACTCGAGCGTAGAGGCTGGGGTCGTTGAGCCCCATCGCCGTTATGTCCACCGGATTGCTCGCCATCGCGTACGCGGGCAACACCTCGGCCAATGTCGCCAGGGTGGGCGCAGTCAGCTCGGGGAGTAGTAGACCGATGTCGTCGCTCACGTCAATGGCGTACGTCTTGGCGGCACCCGAGTCGGTCATGAACGCCACCCCGTACGCACTAGGCGTTGGACACTTCACCACGACGCAGGCGGTATCGATGAGTTCGTCGAGCGAATCGATGAATAGCACACCTTCTCGGCCGAGGATTGCCCGCATCACTTCTTGATCACCCGCGATGGCACCGGTGTGTGAGAGCGAGGACGCTTGCGCTCGCGCACCCCGTCCCGTGTGGAGGACGCAAAGGGCCACGCCACGTCGTTGGGCGATTCGCGCGAGTTCGATGAACTCCGCGGGCCGGCGGATCTGCTCGATCAGGAGCGCCACCGCGCGGATGCCCTCCTCACCAAGGATCACGCCCAGGTAGTCCTCGATTCCCAGCACCGCCTCATTACCGGTCGAAATGGTGTAACTCAGAGGGATATCCTGCGCCATCGCCGCGTAGGTGAGGGCCAAGGACATGGCTCCGCTTTGCGAGATGATCGCGAGGCTGGCCTCCCCGTTACGGCGATTCGGTGAGGCGTCGCCAAACGTCAACGGAACCGATTCCCGAAAATTTATGAGACCCAGGCAATTCGGCCCCGCGAGCGCGAGGTCGCACGCGGCGGCGGCCGACGCGAGTTCCGCCTGCTCGGCGGCGCCGTCGGGACCCGCTTCCGCGTAGCCCGAGGAGAACACCACCGCGCCACCTACCCCACGACGCCCGGCGGCCACAATGGCGTCGGTCACGCCGGCCTTGGGGATCGCGAGGATGAGGGCGTCGACGCCGTAGGGGAGATCATCGATCGAGGCGACACAAGCTCGCTCGTTGATCGTGGCCCGGGTGCGACTGACGCAATGAACGTCGCCCGCGTAGCCGAAGCGTTCCATCAGGGAAAGGGGTGCTCCGCCAATCGATTCGGGCGTGTCCGACGCCCCGACGATAGCGACGGATGCCGGGTGAAGCAGGCGACGAATCGCGTGACCGGAGATCCTCGGTGGGTCGAGCGACGCCTCAGTCACGTTTGTAGGCCCCGAGACCGGGCTTGAACGTTTTGTCGTCCAGGAACTGACTCATTCCCTGTTCGCGTCCGTGCTCGGGGTCGTTCGCGATGGACTGGTCGAGTTTCGCGTAGAGGTACTCCTCGGACGTCTCCCATTCCATCGAACGCGCTCGCTTGAAGCCAGTCTTGGCCGCCTCGAGGACCGTACGGTTCATCATCGCAACGTGTTTGGCCAGTGCGGCGGTGCGCTCTCGGAGTTGCTCCTTCGGAACTGCTTCATTGACGAGCCGCATCGCCGCGGCTTCGACACCCGTGAATGTTCTTCCAGTCATGATGTAATAGATCGCGTCCCGGGCCGGGATCATCTCCGCCAGCGAGCGTGACACTACCGAACCCGGTGGGATGCCCCAGTTGACTTCCGAAAGACCAAAAGTCGCATCTTCGGCGGCGATGGCGAGATCGCACGCAACGAGGGGCGTGAACGCACCGCCAAAACACCAACCATTGACCATGGCGATCGTGGGTTTGGCGAAGAACATGAGACGACGGTACTGCCACTCGTTGGAGGATCGCCGAGACCGGATCCGCGCAATGGGCCCCCCGGCGTCGACGTCGCGAAAATACTCTTTCAAGTCCATGCCCGCGCAGAACGATTCGCCCGCTCCGGTCAGCACGAGTACTTTGGCGCGGTCGTCGCACTCGACCACGTCGAGGACGTCAATCATCTCCTCGTTGAGTTTCGGATTCATGGCGTTACGTTTTTCGGGTCGGTTCAAGGTCACCCACGCGATACCGTCACCGTCAAGCTCAGCCAGGACGGTACTCCATTCCCCGAGCGAAAGGTTTGCGTTGTTCTTCGTCGATGGTGGGGTCATGTGAACTCCTCTTGGTTCAAGTAGAGCATTGACAGCAGGCAGTGCGTGGAGAACGTCGCGTCAGGAATCGGTCGACCCCCACTTCTCGTTTTCTCCCCCCAGTCTTCGACAACGATCTAGGGCTGGAATCGAAGTGTATCAG
>JAJZEN010000047.1:847-11694 GCA_021828545.1 Actinomycetes bacterium | reverse complement strand
CAGGATCTCCCTGGGATTCTCGAAGCGTGGTTGGATCGATGAGGTGCCAAGAGCCATAGGTAAAGTCTTGATCATCACCTTCTCGCGACGGTGGATTTCGACTGATTATTTCAGCAGCGTCCTAGGATCATTTGGCCCCGATGACGAAGCGGCCGCACTCGTGGCGCACACCGCGTTCCGACGAGCCGATTTCAACTTTCTTCTCGAAGATATTGTTCCGCCGATGACGTGGGCGCGGTGGACAGACCTGAGGGAGCGGTACCGCAAGGGAGTCGATGCACCGTAGGCCCACGAACGTAGTTCCTTCCTGGCGACCGACGTGGAGGATCAACTGGAAGGTCGTGCGTCCACCTGGTCCGAACTGGACGCCGCTCACGCCGTGCGAGGATGTCACGTCGGCTACGGCGTCATCTCGGTACTTCGTCGACGGGGCGACGTCACCGTAATTCTGCGGGAGGCTCTATCGTTCGCTCCGAGGGAGGGTGAGTTTCTGGTTCGCTTCACTTCTACGGACGACAACGTGGGGTCCGCCACCGTCATTGAATGGTGTGGCGGGGTGCTCGAGTCCGTTTCGTCCCATGAGAACGGTGTGACCCTTCGCCGCTACTGGATATCGAGCGATGGGGCGTCGCCCCGGGGCCAGTGGTGCTTCGACGACGATACGCCGACCACTGGTTCAGTCGTGGCCGACACTGGGCGTGGACGCCTGAGTGCGATTCGCGACCGGAAGAGCTCGCCGCGAGCGCGGGGACGATAATGTCGAGTAGGCGGTACCGACGCCGTGGACCGCACCGCGGGGCTTATCGCCAGGTGACCCTCACCGGCAAGCGTTTGGTGCCGGAGATGAAGTTCGAACGCAGGCGTTCGCCCTCGCCCACGAGTTCGATATGCGACCACGCCTTGGCCATCTCTTGGAACATGACACGGAGTTCGAGACGAGCCAGGTGCGCGCCCAGGCACAGGTGCGCGCTGTGAAGGCCGAAGGCGGTGTGATCATTGGGGGTGCGCTCGGGGCGGAAACTGAAGGGGTCCTCGAAGTGCTCCTCGTCGTAGTTGGCCGACACGTACCACAGGACAACCTTGTCACCCTTTTTGAGTTGCTGGCCACGCAACTCGGTGTCCTCGATGACGGTTCGTCGAAAGTGCATTGTGGTGGACGACCACCGCAACACCTCGTCGACCAGGGTCTTAGCCTGGGCGTCGTCGAAAGAAATCAGCGACTCGAACAACTCGGGTCGCTCCGTAAAGATCTGTGCGCCGGCCACCATGGTGTAGCGGGTGGTGTCGTTGCCGGCCGCCACCATCAAGGTGAAGAAATTCTTCAGCGCGACGTCATCGAGGGAGTCGCCGTCCTTATTGGGCTGCAGGAGTGCCGTGATGACGTCGTGGGTCGGGTGGAGCCGTCGCGCGTCCAGGGCCGCCTGGGCGTACTCGAAGAGTTCGAGCGCGACCGGGGAACGAAAGGGGAGTAGTCGATACTCACTGGTGTCGGTCTGGTCGACGACGTACTCGGTGAATTCGGGGTCGGTGTTGCCGATGAGCGCATCGCCGCGACTCACGAGCCAGTCCAGGTCTTCGTCGGGGAGACCCAGTAGGCGCCCCAACATCTTCATCGGTAGTTCGCGAGCGATCTCCTTGACGAAATCGAATTCGGTGGCGCCGCGCAAGTTGCCGAGCACTTCGCCGGCCAGATCGCGGATCGCGTCTTCGTATTCGGCCACTTGACGTGGGTTGAAGGGTCGGGCCACGAGGCGCCGCAAGCGCGTGTGCTCCGGCGAGTCCATCTCCATCAGAGTGCGACGAGCCTCGGTCTCCTCCGCGTCCATGTCCTCCATACGAATTCCGTAGCGGCTCGAGAACAGTTCGGTGTGACGGCTCGCGTAGACGACGTCGTCGTACTTTGTGAGGCTCCAGAAGCCGCGACCCTCGGGTTCCTCGGTCCACGCGACCGGGTCGTGAGTACGTAATTCCTTGAAGACGTCATGGGGCACGCCCTCGAGGTAGGTGTCGTGCGACGTTAAGGTCGCGGCAAAGTTCTCCATTGGGCGTGTCTCCCCGAATCGTCACGTCAACCAGTTGTTTGTGGCCAAACGATTTGTAGCACGTTTCGCGGGGCCTCGTGCGTAGAATTGAGCGATGCGACCGCTGATTGGCCTCTCGGGACGGCGTTGGCCGGTCGCGCGCCTGGGTGCTTTCGTTCCGCCCGCCATGGCGGAACTGTCCTTCGACTTGCACTTCGCGGACTATGGTCGTTCCGTCGCCTTGGCGGGGGGGGTGCCCGTGGAACTCACGCGTGACGCCGACGTCGACGAGATCATGGCCCACCTCGACGGACTCGTGTTGAGTGCTGGGGCCGACGTCGATCCCGCCCACTACGACGCCGCTCCCCACGAGAACTTGGGGGAGACCGAGCCCGAGCGCGACAGGTGGGAAATGGCGCTCTACGCGTCGGCTCGAGCTAAGGGCATCCCGGTGCTCGCAATCTGTCGAGGATTCCAGCTGGTCAACGTGGTCCACGGCGGGACGCTGAACCAGCACGTCGAACTCGAGGATGGTGCCGGGCACCCACAATGGGAGATTGACGGGCGTACGGTGACCCATTCGGTGAGCTGTCGCTCCACGTCTCTCACCGCTCGGGTGCTCGGCACCTCTCTCCGCGTCAATTCGCTGCACCACCAAACACTGGCGACGCTGGGCGAGGGATTGGTGCTGGGTGCGACCGCGTCGGACGGCGTCGTCGAGTCCTTCCACACTGCGGACGAGGCGGTACTGGCAGTGCAGTGGCATCCAGAACTACTCCCCGCCCCCGATCCGACCTTCGTGTGGTTGGTCACGTCAGCGATCGAGGTTCGCGACTAGTCGCCTCCACCTCACCGCGTGACTCTGCGTAGAGTCGAGAGCGAACGTTGGGGGATGTATGTCGATATCGTCGCTGCGCGCACTTTTGGTGTTGTCCGAGAACTGGACATTGAGTCCGCGTCCGACACTCAATGACTTGGTCGACATCGCTGTGCGAGCTGAGGCCGTCGGAGTGGACGGGGTGATGATGAGTGATCACGTCGTCCTCGGCGCGAGCGCCAAGGCCCGTGGCCTGCCCTTCAACGCGCGCGACTACGCCATGCCCGGCAACCAGGAGCCGGACTCCTCGTGGCCGAGCCCCTACATGGTCCTCGCGGCAATCGCGGCGCGTACGTCGCGACTGCGCCTGGTGGTGGGGGCACTGGTCTCGCCCCTTCGCCATCCGCTGGTGACGGCGAAGGACCTCGCCACTCTCGACCAGCTGTCCGAGGGTCGACTCATTGTCCTGCCAACCGTGAGTTGGCACGACGAGGAATACGCGGCCCTGGGCGTGGTGTTCCATCGACGCGGAGCCATCATGGATGAACAGCTCGAGATCTGGCGTCGAGCGTGGTCGGGTTCCCCCTTCCACTTCCACGGCCAGCACTATTCCTTTGACGACGTCTGGCTCGAGCCGCGATGCGTGCGGCCGCGGGGTCCGGAACTCTGGTTCGGGGGTTCATCGTTACACGAAGCGGTGATTCGGCGACTCGTGTCCTACGGCACGGGATTCAATCCGCTCGGTCAACCATTGCACCACGAGTTGGCGGCACTCGACGTCGCGCTCACCGCGGCGGGTCGCGGTCGCGACGAGATTGAGATGGTCGGAGGACTGCGCGGGAACTTTTCCTCGCCCCACGAGGTGGCCGATCTCGACGCTGCCTTGGAGTCCCTGGAGGAACAGGTCGCGTCGGGGTATCGGACCTTCTGCTTCAAGCCCTCGATGTTCACCGATGATCTCCACGACGTCGTCGCCATCAGCGAACGGGTCGTACGACGACTGGGGGAGTGGGGCTAGGTACTTGACACGAATAGTTTGGTCCCGTACGGTTGCTGGATTGCCGTGGGGGCATCGAAGTTTGGCGGGGGGAATTCATGTCAGAGAAGTCGTCAACGACGTCATTGGGTGGTCAGAGGAAACTCACGCTGGTCGATGCGGTAGCGCAATCGGTCGGGTTCATGGGACCGGTGTTCTCGATCGCGTTCCTCGTGCCACTCGTCGTGGGACTGGCGTCGGCCACCCAGGAAGGTGCCGGTAATGCCGCGGGACTCTCGGTCATTCTCGCCGCCATCGGCGTCATTGGACTGGGTTGGATCATTGCCGAGTACACCAAGAAGATTCAGGCGGCGGGATCGCTCTACACCTACGTCAGTGACGGTTTAGGGGGCCGGGTGGGTTCGGCCGCGGGCTGGTTGTACTACACCGGCATCCTGGCGCTGAGTGCGGGCATCCTGGTGATGATCGGAGGCACCATTCACGACACCTTGCAGAGTGAGTTCACTTTCACTGGCATCCCGTACTGGGGATGGGACGTGTTGCTCTTCGCGCTGGTGGCCACGGTCATGTTCTTCGGTGTGGCTCTCTCCACGCGTCTGCAACTCGTCTTGGCGATGATTTCGGTCACCGTCGTGCTCGTCTTCTCGGTCTACGTGATCCTCAAGAGCGGGGGACTGCACCACATCGGTTCCGGTTTCTCACCCAGCAGTTCGCCCACTCACTGGAAGGGCGTCATCTTCGGGATGCTCTACGGTGTTCTGCTCTTCACCGGTTTTGAGTCGTCAGCCAACCTGGGCGAGGAGACCGACAAACCCGCGCGGAACATTCCTCGCGCCGTCCTGTTTTCGGTGATGGCGATCACGGTGTTCTACGTCATTGGCTCCTTCGCGCAAGTGGCGGGCTTCCACTTCAATCTGGCGGCACTGGGCAAGGCGAATGCCGCCGGACCCCTGTTCGTCTTGGCCGGCCCGACATCGCAAGGCGGCTTCGCCGGGGTAGCCGTCCGCCGACTCGTCGAGCTCGTCGTCGTCTTCGACATGATTGCGGTGCTCATCGGAACCGCGGTGGCCGCATCACGGGGCGTCTTCGCGCTGGCCCGTGATGAACGACTGCCCGGGCAACTCACGTCGGTGTCGCGCCGTGGAACCCCGACGGGTGCGACCTACGTGGTCCTGTCCGCCTACGTGGTCGTCGTCGTGATGACGTTGGCGTCGCACGCGTTCTCGATCACCGGGTACCCGGAGTACTTCTCGATGTTCAGTTGGATGTCGACGTATGGGGGCTTCGCGATCGCGGTCATCTATCTGTTGATCGCCGTCGGTGCACTGCGCGGATTGCGTCACCACTCGTCCAAGGTCACGCTCTACGTCGCCAGCGCCGTAGGTTTCTTGGTGACGGCCGCGGCCATCTTCGGCGCGGTCTACAAGGTGACAGCGCCCACCGTCTACGCGCCCTACACCGCGGCCATCGTCATAATCGTCGGACTTGTGGCCGCATCGATGATGCCCAAGGCCCCTCAAGGCGTGGCCGACTACTCACCCCTGAGTGAGGCGCAACAGGGTTCACTGAAGTTGTAGCGATCGCCCGGGTCCACGCACTCTTCGCGACGACAAACGTGGATGTCTGCGACGCGGGACGCGCAGAGTTGCCGACGACTTAGTGCGCCAAGCCAGCGCCGACCGCGAAGAAGCTGCCACAGAGCAGGGGGGTGGAGATGACGAGGGCGACCGAGTACCGCCAATGATGTTCTTTCATCAGGAGAGCCGGAATCGCGAAGGCGGAAGAGAAGGTCGTGAGCCCCCCGCAAAAGCCAGTGATGATCACGTCGCGCTGTTGGGCGTCGAGCGGGGACGCCAGGCGGTACGCCGCCCACCCCGCGACGGCGCACCCCAGGGCGTTGGCGGCCACGGTGGCCCACGGCCGTGCGGTGGGGTGACGTCGACGGACCACGTACTCGAACAAGTAGCGCACCACGCAGCCCACGGCGCCCGCGAGTGTCACGAGTGTCAGATTCATTGCGACGACCGCCCCTTCATTCCGAGCCAGGCGGCGCCCACGCCAGAGAGCACCGCGACAGCGGCCGTGGCGAGGGCTCCGATGATCGAGACGTGCCAGATAGCCCCCAGGGCTACGTAAAGGCTGGAGTAGGACGTGAACCCCCCGAAGAAACCAGTGATGATCAGTAGTCGGGTTGGATTATTGGGGTCGTGACGCTCGAGGGGTCCCCGCAGGGTGAGAGTCGCCAGATAAACGCCGATGACGTTGATCGCGGCCAAGATCCACGGGACACGACTGGCCCAGCCCGACGTCCCGACGAGATCGCCGAACCACTGGGTCCCGTCAATGCGCAGCGTGAGGTCACGCAGGAGGGTACCAGCGGCGCCTCCGGCGGCTACGGCGCCCACCATGAGGAGTAGTCCTCGCGGGCGAAGGGTGGTCGACATATCCGCCATGATCCTAATAAATCCGGCCATACCTGACGTCGCACGAACTTGGCGCGAGGGCGGGTTCCTCCTCGAGGTTCAGGCGAAGTCTTCGTAGACCATCCAGGCCACTGCGTCCAAACCCAAAGGAGTCAGATCGAGGTACGCGGCTCGCCAACGGCCGCGACGCGCATCTTTCCACACGGCGGCTCCCGTCAGTCGTGTGGGATCGAATTGTCGTGGGGTACCCAGGGCCTTGGCCACCGCTTCCTTCGAGGACCACACGCTGGTGGCGCTCAGGGTCGTCCCCGGGGTGCTGTCACTCTCGATACGCACCCGTTCCTCGCTCGTCAGCATTGACGACCTGAACCACTCGTTCGTGAGGGACCAGGAATCTTCTCGCGCCAGGTCCGTGAGTTCGACGTCGACACCCACTCGCTGGTTCGAGCCCGCGACGAGCGCAACGCGACCCGAATAGGACCGCGACCAGAAACCGAAGCGTCCGTCACATTGTTCCTGGGCACGTTCGCGCAGTGACGAGGGCGAGTCGTCGGTGATGCAAATGACCAGGGGCAGGTCGCGGAGCTCGAGTAGGTACCGCGGGGGATAGGTTCGCTCACGCACGCTGCGTCACCGAGGGATCCATGGCGATGATGGGATTTCCCCACCATGCACTCTGGGCGGGAATACTCTCGTTACGAGGCACAAGAGATCCCGCCCCGACCTCGGCGTCGTGGGCCACAATCGTTCCGGGTAGGACGTAGGTGTTGGACCCGATCGAGACATTGTCGCCGAGAAACACCTGGTCGAGTCGCAAAAGGCGATCATGGAACAAGTGAGTCTGAAGATCGGAGTTCCGACCGAGGACGACATTGTCGCCAATAGTGACTAGATCGGGGTCGTCGAGGTACCAGGTTTCGCACCATACATTACGTCCAATCGTGGCCCCCATTCCCCGGAAGAAAACATTCATCATCGGCGTACCCAGGAGGGTGGATGAGGCCCAGGGCATGGCCAAGGTCTCGACGAAGGTCCAGGCCAGTTCGTCACGCCAGACAAAAGCGGACCAGAGGGGGTGTTCGCCGGTTCGAACACGTCCAATCAAGAGCCATTTGGCGGCGATGGTCAGGGCCAAGGTCGTCAACGAACTGCCAAATAGGACGACGGCAATCTCCGCCGTGGCGCTCGCAAGTGAGTCGCGCGAGGTCACGACCACTCCGTAGAAGTAGGTGAACTCCAGGAGTACGAACGACAAGAGGACCGGGATGAGACGGGCGCACTCGACGAGGGCGCGAGCGCGACGAAGTGACGGCGAGGGCGAGAACGTTCGACCGCGGTCGGCGGGGGTAGCGTGATGAGGGAATTCGAGCGCTGGCACGCCGAGATACGCTGAGTGCGCGCGGGCTTGAGCTGGCGACTCCGAGGCCACGCCGATGAGGGTGTCATCGAGAACGTGATGGTCAATTCTTACAATGGCGGAGTTCCCGACGAACGCCCGGTTCCCGACGCTCACCCTCCCAATCCGTACCCGTCCGTAACGGATTTCGCGAGGGGCGATCAAGACGTCATCGGCAAGAAAGGCGAAGTCCTCCACCGTCACGAGGTGCAACTGTCCCTCCACGGTGGAGATCTCCACGTTTGATCCGACGCGCATGCCGAGGCGACGTAGCCACCACGGTGTGAGGACACTGGCGTAGAGGGGGAAGAGGGTTTCTCGAGCGTCTTGGGTCAGTCGTTCGATCAGCCACGAGCAGAAGGCGGGGCCGCTACCGATGGGGAACACGCCGGGTTGTGCGTATCGCGCCGACCATCGAACGATGAGCACTACCAGGGCAGCGTAGGTCGCGTAACCCATGGCGACCGTGGGAACACTCCAACGTAACGCCCACTCAATTGACGGCAGTGCGTGGTGCACACCAGGGCCGGTCATCCAATACAGCAGGACCGCCGGTGCGAATGAAATGATGGAAATTGCGGAAAGCAGTTGCGTGCCCATCAGGTAGAGCCAAGGTCGGTTGACGACGGCCTCGTTCTCGCGCGAGTACTCCCATGATTCACGCGAGTCGTCCGTCACTCGAGCCGGGGAACCGGCGACGCGGGAGTGGTCAAGCACGTCGCAAGTGACCAGCGATCCCATCTCAATCTCGGCGTCGTCACCAATGCGCACGTTTTCGTTGATCACGCTGCGCGAGCCCAGCCGTGTCCCGCGCCCCACGTAAATGGGTCCGACGTCGATGAAGTCCGACCGCATACTCCAGCCCGAGAGGTCCACCCCGTCTTCGATGGACGCGAAATCGCCCACCCAGAGAAAACCCGTGACAGGGGGAGTGGTGCCGATAAAGACGTCGCGTCCGATTTCACAACCGAGCAGGCGTGCGTACAACGTCATCCACGGCGTGGCGACGGCGTCGTCCACCGAGAGAACGTCCGACACCCGTTCACAGGCCCAGAGTCGAATATGCGTGGCGCCCGAGCGTCGGTACGAACCGGGAGTAATGCCGAATCGGGTAACGCGAATAATGGCTGCAGCCATCACGAGGCGACCCGGGGTAGTGAGGAATGCGAGTCCCGTTACGACGAGAACCGGCCAGGACCAGTTCGCGCCGAAGCCGCCGAGTCCGAAGATCACGTTGGTCACGGCGACTACCGCGAGCCATTGGGCCGAGGCCAAGATTTGTAGTCCCGCACTGACGGTTAGCTGGCGACGACCGGCGCGTCGATGGTGGCGATGTTCGCCCTCCCCGCGTCGTACCGTTGACGCCGTGCGCGATCCCAGCACAGTCGCGAGGTCGCTGAGCACGGGTGTCTGGTAGAGGTCCGCCACCGAACACGAGGCGTAGCGGCCTCGAAGTAGCACAATCAAGCGAGCGGCACTCATAGACGTACCGCCCGCCGAGAAGAAATTAGTGTGAAGTTGCAACGGTACCGGCCCTAAGACCTCTCGCCAGGCGTGCGCAATGAAGGCGGTGTCGTCATCGCTGAAATCGTCTGATTTCTGCGAGTCTCGTAGCGGCCACGGAAGGGCGTCACGATCAATCTTTCCGGACTTCTTCAACGGAAACTCGTCGACGACCCCCAGGGTCGGTACGACGCCGGCGGGGAGACGACGTACCAATTCCTGGTGAACTCGTGCCTCCAGGAATTCGTCGTCGATTATCACGTAACACACCAGGCGCTGGTCACCCTGGTCTGTGTCGCGCACCACTGCGCACGCCGAGTGGACTCCCCGAATCGACGCGGCGAGGGCTTCGACCTCACCGAGTTCGATGCGGCGACCCGCGATTTTGACTTGATCATCGTGACGACCAATAAAGCGCACTCCCACCGGCGTCATTTGGACAAAATCTCCCGTGAAGTACGCGCGCTCCCATCCCAATCGCGGGACGGGACGATAGTTGGAGTGGGGCGACGTGTCATCGATATAGCGTCCGAGTCCGGCACCGGCAATGACGAGCTGTCCGCTCTCTCCCGATCTCACCGGCAAATCATTCTCGTCAACGATGCTGATCGAGGTGCCGGCGATGGGCACGCCGATTGTCACGGGCTGACCGGGACGTAGGAGCTGAGCCGTCGCGATGACGGTCGCCTCCGTCGGACCATAGGTGTTCCATACCTCGCGGCCATCGTCAAACAATCGAGCCGCGAGTTCCTCGCTGCAGCTCTCACCCCCAAGAATGAGAAGTCGAACCCTCGAGAGATTGGAGTCAAGAAGTCCAAGGGCCAGACTTGGAACAGTCGACAGCGCCGTAATGGCACGCTCGTGTAGCAAGGGACCAAGGTCGGGACCCGATCGCATCTCATCGCGGGAGAAAGGCACTAAACACGCGCCGCTTCGCCACGCGAGCCACATCTCCTCGACCGATGCGTCAAAGGACACGGAGAGCCCCGCCATCACATTGTCGCCAGGGCCCAGGGGGGAGTGTTGTAGGAAGATCTGTGCTTCGGCGTCCACGAGGGCCGCGGCGGAACGATGGGTTATTGCGACTCCCTTCGGGGTTCCCGTGGAGCCTGAAGTGAATATCACCCAGGCGTCATCGTCGACTCGTAGCTCGCGGACACCCTCGTCAGTGGGACGAGACGGGGCGAAGCCAGAGTCCGACAGAACTCCGCAGACTTGTGCGGCGCCAAAGACAGTGCGGACCCGCTCCGCGGTGTCCTCGGAGTCGACGGGAACGTACGCTCCACCCGCGAAGAGAATTGCGAGGACTCCAATGTAGAGGTCCGCCGTGCCACTACGCATCTGTAGTCCGACCCGACTGCCCGGACCAACTCCATGACTGCGAAGAGATTCGGCCTGGGTTAGGACTTTCTCGCGCAGCGTTTCATAGTTGAGGACCTGCTTTCTATCCGAAATTGCCGAAACGAACGGATACCGCGTCGCCGTCTCTTCGAAGATATCGACGAGAGTTCTCGGAGGGCACGCGCGAAGACCAGAATGTGACACGAGGTCACAATCGACTTTAGGAGGTTGCGATTTCCCATGCATTGAATTGGCAGTCATGGGCTCTCCCTCGGCGCGTTGGCGCGCCGCTCAGCGCGACAACAAGTGTCACACGCAAAGTGCCCATTATTGATAAAGGCGGCGTAAG
>JAJZEN010000047.1:0-837 GCA_021828545.1 Actinomycetes bacterium | reverse complement strand
ACCAGGGGAGAGGTTCAGGGCGACGGAGGTAAATGTTGGATGACGTTTATCCTTATTACTTTACATAACGTACATTATCGGCGGTTGCGCTGTTTTTTAAGTTATCGGAGTTGCGCTGCTGTGTCAAGTCATTCGGCGATTTTCGCGTCTTGTGTGCGTCTCGCGTTACGATTGTGGTGGCCTCGCGGGCGGTTTTTCTTCTTGGTCGTTGGATTTCTCGCTCGCGGGGTCTTGCTCGTTGGGAGGTCGGTGTGTTTGGAACTTTAGAGCATTTCTGGGCCACGCTCGCGGTGGTTGCGTTTCTTCTCTACGTCCTTCCCTCGGTTATTGCTTTCTCGCGTCAGCCGCCTAACGCGGGTTCGATCTATGTGGTTAATCTTCTTTTGGGCTGGACTATTTGGGGCTGGGTCACGGCGCTCGCGATGGCGGTGCGGTCGAAGCCTACGGGCGTCCGGGGCCCGTCGAAGATTGTGGCGCCGGCTCGTTCATCGTGTGTCGCGGAGTCCCCGTTGCCGTTGTCCCAGGCTGCTCCAGCGGCGTCCACGTTGGATTCTTTTCTTCGCGATCGCGAGGTGTAGCGCGGGCCCGGTCGATACCTGGGGGGGTTTGCTCAGGTCACGCGTTCGCTGTTCCTTCTAGTCGAAGTTCGGCACGTCGTACCAAAGGGCGTTGCGGATTCGTAGGCAGTGTTCCGAGATTGCTTCGTAAGCGAAGTACGCGTCGTAGGGGTCCGTGATGTGGTCTTGTCCGAGTGCTTCGTCGATGACGTCTCGAAGTTTGTCGACTAGGGAGTGGTTTTCGGGGGGGCGGATTAGAGGCGCCGCGTGCTGGTCGTGG
>JAJZEN010000017.1 GCA_021828545.1 Actinomycetes bacterium | reverse complement strand
CGTCAGTGGCTGGCGTCGTCGCGGGTCTCGTCAGGTGCGCCTCGACGACATTGTTGCCGCCCCGCCCTCGAGACGTCCGTGGTGCACCACTCACGAAGTCGGGTCGTTGACCGTTGCCCCTGGGGTTCAAATGTTGTTGGTGCCCGTCGTCGTCGTTCGACTCAGCGTCCAGCGCCGGCGATACCACCCTTTCCCCGTCGCCGGCACCGAAATGAAGACGAACGCTACGGGACGCGCGAGAACCTCGGGCGTGACGACGTCGACGTCCGCCCGTAGTGCGTTCGCGGTAGCTGCCGGCGCGGTGAGTGGACGTGGAGACGCGAATTCTCGTGACCTTGGTTCAAGGCGCGACAAATCCCGGCGAGGTCGGCGCCGCGAGCGCCGGGTCGAATCTGCGCCCCGCCATTGGCGCCTCCTCTGGCACCGCGGTCGTGGGCGCAACGTGCTTCATTGAGGTGCCACCCTCGTTGGCGACGACCGTCGAATCGGCCACTCACGCCGAGGGCGTACCCACCGCGTCGCACGTGACACCCGAGAATCTGCGTCCGTCGTCGGCCGCGGTCGACGACGTCCTCGTCCACGAGATTTCCAGGCGCATCAGCCAGGAGTACCCGCCGCTGATCCCGGGCGGCGGTGGCGACGGCGCGAGCGGGGGTGACTAAGCCCGACGTGAAATCGTGCACAAGCCCGCCCCCGGTCGTCGACGCGATGCCTCCACTGCGCGCTGACCCGGTGGTATGAATCGTCATGAATTTCTTAGAAAGTTTTCGTAGTCTGGGGCGAGAGGCTTTTACGTAACACCACGGAAAGTTCCGAGATACGATGAAAGCGGAAACGGAAGGAGTCGCGATGCCGCTGTCAGAGCACGAACAGAAGATACTCGCGGAACTCGAAGAGTCCCTTTCGAAGCAGGACCCACGATTCGCTAAGAACGTTCGCGACACCAACGTATATTCCCACGGCACCCGACGAGTGCGGTGGGGCATCGCGGGATTCGTGGCGGGCCTGGTTATTCTTCTCGCATTTTTTTCTCAGAGTGTGTACGTGGGACTCGTGGGCGTGGCGCTCATGTTCGCCTCGGCGATCGTGATTGAACGCAACGCACGACTCCTCGGTCGCGCCGGGTGGCGCGACATCACGCATTCGCACCCCGGAGATGACGCCACTGGTTCGCTCGGACCGAAGGCTCGCTCTCTTCGCGACTGGTTGTCGCGCCAACGCCGTTCGTCCGAATGAGACTCGTCGGAGCGGCATCGGCCGCTCCGTGTGTAGCACTGGACATCGGAGGGACAAAGGTCGAGGCCGCGCTGGTGAGCGGCGACGGCATCATTGGTGCTCGCCAACGTCTCGACGTCAAACTCGCGGGTGACAATCTCTTCGAGGAGATTGTCGCTCTCGTACAACGGGTGCGTGAGGGAGTCGAGGTCACGTCACTGGGGGTCGCGTGTGCGGGTCCGATGTCCCAGGGGGGCGTGCTCGTCTCACCCCTCAATATTCCCGTGTGGCGAGAATTCGCACTGCACGATCGACTGGTCGAGGCGACCCAACTGCGCGTCGACATCGAGGGTGACGTGCGAGCCCTCGCCCTCGCGGAAGGAACCTTCGGCGCTGCGCGCGACTTGCGCAACTACGCCTCAATGGTCGTGTCGACGGGTATCGGCGGTGCTCTCGTGCTCGACGGTCGACTCGTGGACGGCGCTTCGGGAAATTCTGGACACTTGGGCCACCTCAATGTCGTGCCGGGGGGGCACCTTTGCTCGTGTGGCAGTCTTGGCTGTCTCGAGGCTGAAGCGTCGGGCTGGGCGATCGAGGCCCTGACAGGACGCACCGCTCAACACGCCGATGCGTCGACCCGCTTACGAACCGCCACGTTGGTCGGACGAGCGGTGGGGACGCTCGCGTCGGTGCTCGACTTCACTCATTGTTTCGTGGCCGGATCAGTGGCGCTGGGATTCGGTGACGACTTCTTCGCCACCGCGACGAAGGCGGCGTGCGAAGTCGCGACGATCGGCTTCTTGACGGGAGTCGAGGTTCGACGTTCAGGTATCGGGCCGGACGGACCGATCCTGGGTGCGGCGTGCGTGGCGTGGCGTGGTGCATCGTGAGGTCACTGTGGGTTCGCGGACTCGGTCGTTACCTCGTGCAGCACCCTCGCGACGTACCAAACGTCGTGGTCGCGGCCTGGCGATTGCGACGAAGTACGTGGTGGCGTCACCATCCCTGGTTGCCGCTGCCCCCCCCGTCGTACTGGGAATTTCGCATGATGACGGTCAATGGTGTCGACGGCCGACTCGATCCCGCCGCAGTGGTGGCGGCTGCGCGCTGGTCGGTCCAGCAAAGAGTGAGGCGGTAGTTTTTACTCGTGGGGCGCGTCCTTCTACTCAACGCCACCTTTGAACCACTACAACTCGTGAGCGAGCGTCGTGCGGTGGTTCTCCTGCTCGCCGGGCGTGCCGAGCCCATCGCGACCGCCGACGCGCCCCCGGTGTGTCGCTCGAGTTCGCTCACCGTGACCATCCCCTCAATCGTGCGCCTGCACGAGATGGTACGCCTGCCCGCGAAGGTCCGTACACCGCCACTGACGCGCCGCTCCTTGTTGTTGCGTGACGGCTTTCGGTGCGCGTATTGCCTCGAACACGCCGACACTATCGACCACGTCGTACCGCGAAGTCGTGGTGGACGACACGAGTGGACCAATGTGGTGGCGGCGTGTCGGCGCCACAACATGCTCAAGGGAGACCGGTTGCTCGAGGAGATTGGCTGGCGCATGCATTTCGAGCCCCGTATCCCCGACGGGCCGTGGTGGAGGTGGCGTCACGTCCCCGACCCCGATCCGCTCTGGGCGCCGTTCTTGCCTCGCGCCTCGTGAGGGACGACGTCGAAGAGCTCTACGACTACGACGCCGTGCGCGCCTTGCCGACGGCGACCGTGTTCGTGGTGCGCCCAGCGGGACCCACCATCGTGCTCGGAGGGAGTCAACCCCTCGAGGTCCTTGACGCGGGCGTCGGTGCGCGAGCGGTGCGCCGCCGTCGTGGCGGCGGGGGGGCAGTCTTACTGCAGCCCGAGGATGTGTGGATCGATTGGTGGCTACCCGCTGACGACGAACGCTGGTCGCCCGACGTTCACGTGATGTCGCAACGCGTCGGGGAGTGGTGGTGCGACGTCGTGTCCGCGCGAGTCGAAGGCGACGTGGCCGTTCATCGGAGCGCGTTGGGCGGCAATCCGGCGTTTCGGGTCGCCTGTTTCGCGGGCCGTGGACCGGGAGAGGTTTTCGTCGACGATCGCAAGGCGGTTGGACTAACCCAGTGGCGGGTGCGTGAGGGAGTCTTCGTCTCGACGGTGATGCACGCGCACTCCTCGGCGCGACTCCTCGAGACGTTCCGTGATGTCCCACCGGGACTGGGCGAGGCCCTCAATCATCACGTCACCTCCTCGTTGGGACTCGACGGCGACGAACTCACGGCGGCGCTCATCATTCGTTCCGGACCCATCACGGTGCGCCACCTCCTTCTCATCGCCTGAGCGACCCTCCGTCGACGGCCCTCCGTCGACGACCCTCCGTCACGCGTCGCCTGAGTGACCTTCGGCGCAGGCGGGCAGCCTTGTGCCCAGCCCACCTTGTGCGTGGCCTCCTCGCCTTCGCATTTTCATCTCATAATTGTCACAATTTGGAGATGAATGGTGTGTTGTGGAGTATGGTGGTGCGAAATGGAGTAAAGTGGAGAATCCACGAAGGGGAGTTATGTCGTTGTTCGTCGGCCAATTTCAGCATTCGCTGGATGACAAAGGTCGACTCATCCTGCCCGCGAAGTTTCGTCGGGACTTCGAGAACGGCGGGCACCTCAGTCCTAACGTGGACGGTTGCGTCGCTCTGTGGACGCCGGGTGAGTTCACCCGGAAGAGCTCCGAATACCTCGAAGCGGGCCGAAGTGGCACGGCGGAGGAGCGCCGTCAGTCACGGTTTTGGGCTACGAACTCCTCCGAGGTCGATATCGACCGACAAGGACGCTTCGCGCTGCCACAGGTAATTCGTGAGTTCGGTCACCTCGACGGTGACGTCATCATCGCGGGAAACCTCGACCACATCGAGTTGTGGAATCTCGACCGATATACGGCGCAGGTGAACGCCGCCGAGGAAGCATTCATTCGGGGTACGGGAGAGTGAAAGAGGAGCAATCGCACTATCGGCCGCGGACCATGCGCAGCCTGGCAATCGTCGAACGGGATATGGCATTCTTCTCCGCCCGCCCGTACCGTTCGACGATTGAAAGGCTGCAGATGGCCCAGGACACTTACCACCAGCCCGTTCTCGAACGAGAAGTCGTCGAGTTCTTCGCGAGTCGCCCCACTGGCGTCATCGTCGACGCCACCCTGGGCGGCGGCGGACATTCGGCCGCACTGTTGGACGCGGCCCCCGCACGACGGATTTTGGGCATTGACCGCGATCCCGCGGCGCGCGACGCCGCGACCCGACGCCTATCGCCCTACGGCGAGCGGGTACGGATCGTGGGGGCCACTTTTGCCACCATGGTCGAGGTGATCGCGGAGCAACAGGATTTTGTCCGCGACGAACGGGTCGTGGGAGTCCTCATGGACCTCGGCGTGTCTTCCCACCAACTCGACGAGACCAGTCGGGGCTTCTCTTTCCGGGGCGACGCCCCTCTCGACATGAGGATGGACCCCACCCAGGGGGTCACCGCGGCGCAGTATCTCGCGACGGCCGAACTACATGAATTTGTGCGCTTGCTCCGCGCCAATGGCGAGGACCGTTTCGCGGGTGCCATCGCTCGTTCGGTTCTCGAACGACAGCCTCAGACCACTCTTGAACTCACCGAGTCGGTCGAGCGAGCCGTTCCCATGGCTGCCCGGCGACGAGGTCACGTGGCGACACGAGTATTTCAGGCCCTACGTATCGTGGTGAACGACGAACTGAATGAACTCGACCTCGGCATCGAGGGCGCGCTCAGCGTGCTGTCGCCGGGGGGCCTGTTGGCGGTGATCTCGTATCACTCGGGTGAGGATCGCGCGGTGAAATTCGCGCTGCACGAAGCATCGACCGGTGGCTGTCACTGCCCGTACGAACTGGGATGCGTCTGTGGCGCCGTGGCTCGCGTGACCTTGACGCGCGCGAGCGCACAATTGGCTACGGCGCGAGAGGTCGAGGCTAATCCTCGCGCGCGATCGGCGCGGTTGCGTACCGCCACCAAGGTGGGCGCGTGAGCGTCGTCAGTCTTCCGCGCCGCGACCTGGCCCCGCGCCGTCCGGCCCCGCCCGCCAAGCGCGCCCGTGTTCGCCCGGCTACGCCGGGCGTCACGCTACGCCCGGTGCGTGAGACGTCCGGTCGTCGTATCGCCCCCCGGGGCCGCTTGGCGTCTCTGTCGACCCTCAAGAAGTCGGTGGCGATCGTCGCGCTGGCGGTACTTATCGCGCTCTTTGGTTCGATGCTCGAGACGAATCGTCAGGTTGAGTTGCACCAACTCCAGAGTCAGGTCCTCCAGGAACAATCGTCGTACGCCATGCAGGTGAGTTCCCTGACGAATCTCTCTGCGCCGAGTGTTGTTGTCTCCCAAGCAAATGCGCTACACCTCGTGAACCCCACGTCGGTGACTCAGGTTCCTGCCACGTCGCTTGATGCGATCCTGCCCCTACCGAATTTCTCAGGTTACGCGCCGGTCACATCAAGGACGCAGCGGTGAGCGTTCACTCCTCGCCCACCCACGCGCGCCGCCAAATGGCGCATCGGCCCACGGGACCCTCCTTCTCGCCGCGACGACTGCGCCTGGTGCGCGGGGCCTTCATCGTCCTCTTCGCGCTCCTGAGCCTTCGATTAGTCGCACTACAGATCATTGATCACAGCCATTACGCACAATTATCTGTTGATCAGGTACGACATGACCTCACTACGAACGCGCTCCGGGCGGGGATCTACGACCGTAATGGCGAGATCCTCGCGATCTCCGAGCCCATGTCGCTCGTGGTGGCTGACGACATGCAAATATCGGATCCGCGGCGCGAGGCCCTCGCTTTGAGCGGCTTGGTCAAAGTGCCGGTGGCCAAACTCACCGCGATGTTGTCCAAGAAGGGTAGGGGGAGCGGCTACGTCGTGATCAATAGCCACCTCGACCTCACCGATGGTAAGACCGTGGCCAACGGCAACTTTCCCGGTATCGTGGTTCAGAACTCGTCGAGTCGCTCCTACCCCAATGGCACGCTCGCCGAGTCGTTACTTGGTCGCACGAACGCCTCGGACGTGGGGTCGACGGGCCTGGAGTATCAGTACCAGACCAGCCTGGCGGGCAAGACGGGTATCACGCGTGAATTCGTCTCGAGTTCGGGTGTCGCCTTACCCAGCACGTATAGCCGCGTCATTACGCCGGCCAAGCCCGGCGTGGGCCTGGAGCTGACCATCGACGCGCCGCTGCAATTCGTCACGGAACGAGTTCTCGCGACGCAGTTACGGGCGGTGGGCGGCCTCACCGGCGTCGCGATGATCATGGACGTCAAAACTGGTCAGATCTTGGCGGACGCATCACTCGTGAACACCCGCACCCCCGCCGGCGTTCTGGGGCCCATTCCGGCCTGGGGAACGTCCGTCGGCGTTCCGGGCATCGAACAGACCATCAATAATCTCGGCTTCACCCAAGCGTACGAGCCCGGATCCGTCTTTAAGGTCGTCACCTTTTCCGCCGCACTTCAGGCGGGTGTCATCACTCCCAACAGCGTCTTCACCATTCCCAATTCCGTCATCGTCGGTGGGCGCCTCTTCCACGACGCCGAGAATCATGGGCTCGAGAAACTCACCGCGACACAGGTTATTGCCCAGTCGTCCAATATTGGCACCTACGAGATCGGCCTTCGAGTGGGAGAGAACGGGATTCTCGCCCAAGTGCAGCGTTTAGGGTTCGGTCAGCTGACCGCCGTCAACTTCCCCGGGGAGACCGCCGGTCTGCTGGTCGACGCCGCCAACTGGTACGCGAGCGATGAGGTCGCATTGCCCATCGGGCAAGTGGATGCGGTGCCCCCTATTCAGGTACTCGACGCTTTTAACACCGTGGCCAACGGTGGGACGTTCGTCGAACCCAGTCTGGTGCGAGGTTACGTCGAACCCAACGGCACGATGAAGGCGGCGTCGCCCAGCGTCAAGCGCCAGGCGCTCACCCCCGCCGTGGCGGCCACCATGAACACCATGCTCCAACAAGTGGTTCTCGATGGCACGGGAGTCGCGGCGATCATTCCCGGGTACAAGGTGGCCGGCAAGACGGGGACCTCCAACATGCCCTACCCGGGCAAGGACCTGCTCTTGAATGGGGCCTTCGACGCGACGTTCGTGGGCTACGCGCCCGCTAATAATCCGGTTCTCTCCATGATCGTCGTCGTCGAACGCCCGCAGACCTCGATCTACGGGGGATCGATTTCGGCCCCCGTATTTCACGACGTCATGTCGTACGCGCTTCGCCACTACAGCATTCCGTCGACCGGTATCATCGTTAAGCCCCTCACGGGGTCCGCGGCCAGCATTTCCTCGGACGTGACGTGATGCAGTTGGGCGATATCTTCACCGAGGAATCCTTCGACGTCGCCACGGCGAGTGTCGAGATCGAGCGCGTCGAGATTGATTCTCGAAGGTGTGATTTCGCGACGCTCTTCTTCGCCTTGAGTGGAAGGGTCGTGGACGGTGCGACGTACGTTCCCGAGGCCGTTGAGCGTGGTGCCGTCGCGGTCGTGGCGACGCGCGCGTTGCGCGCGCCGGTGCCCGTGATCGTCATTCCCGAAACTGAGGTCTACGCGGCGCTCGCTCACGCGAGTGCGGCGCTGAGCGCCCACCCCGAACGGGGGCTCGACCTGGTGGGCGTCACGGGGACGAACGGCAAGACCAGTGTCACCACTCTGGTCGCCGATCTCGCGCGTTGGCTCGGCTGGAACGGCGCCACCATCGGGACACTGACCAGTGAGCGCACGACGCCGGCGGCGCCGGAGTTCTACCGCACGTTGGCGGACGCGCGCTCGAGATTCGATCCCGCGCGGGCCAAATCCGTGGTCGCCCTCGAGGTTTCTTCGCACGCACTCGACCAACACCGGGTCGAGGGCAGTCACTTCGAAGTAGTCGCCTTCACCAACCTCAGTCACGACCACCTGGACTATCACCACACCATGGAGGAATACTTCGCCACCAAGGCGCAGCTCTTCGACGACCGCTACTCCTCGACCGCGGTGATTTGGGTGGACGACGCCTACGGCGAGAAATTGGCGACGTCCACCGCACTCTCGGTCGTTCGGGTCTCGCGCGAGGACGCGAGTGACGTCTCGACCACGTTGGGTGGCACCGTATTTTTTTGGCGCGGTCATCTCGTGAACACGGCGCTGATTGGTGACTACAACATCGACAACGCACTGGTGGCAATGACGATCATGACGACCCTGGGCGCCGACGATGGTCGTGTCGCGGCGGCGATGGCCAGCGTCACGCCGGTACCCGGTCGTTTCGAGGTGGTGCACCACGGTGCGATCACGGTCATCGTGGACTACGCTCATACGCCCCAGGGCCTCGAGCGACTGTTGCGTTCAGTGCGTGAACTGTCGTCGGGGCGCCTGGTGACGGTTTTTGGTTGCGGAGGGGATCGCGATCGGGCCAAGCGCCCCGAGATGGGCCGCGTCGCCTCGGAACTCTCCGACGTGACCATTGTGACCTCGGATAACCCGCGTGGGGAGTCACCCGATGCCATTATTGATGAGGTGATCGCGGGTGTCGCGTCGGGTGCTGACGTCGTGCGCGAACCTGATCGTCGTGCGGCGATCGCGCTCGCGATGTCGCGCACGGTCGGTGGCGACGTGGTGGTGGTGGCCGGCAAGGGTCACGAGACGACGCAGGACTTCGGGGATCACGTCGTCGTCTTCGACGACCGCGAGGTGGTGCGAGAGATTGTGAAAGGACAGCAATGCTGAGTTTGATGGAGTCGGGCGGTGTGGCGTTCTTGTTCGCCCTCTTCGTCACGCCCCTGTGGATTCGCTTCGTCCGTGAACGCTCCCTAGGTCAACAGATTCGTGAGGACGGCCCCGAAAGCCATCGCGCTAAGGCCGGTACGCCCACCATGGGCGGGGTGGTGATCGTCGCGGCGACCTTCCTGGGTTACCTGATGGGCCACGTGGGGACGGCCATCGTGTTTACTCGTGGGGGCATTCTCGCGATGGCGGTCATCGTCGCCTCGGGCGCCCTGGGTCTCCTCGACGACTACCTCGGTATTCGCAATGCGCGCAACTTGGGGCTCAAGAAGCGCGGCAAGTTCGCCGGACAATTGATCATCGCGGGTCTCTTCGCCACGCTCGCCATCGGGTGGGTACATACGTCGACCCACCTGTCCTTCACGCGGGTCACGCTACCGGGCTGGAACCTCTCGGAGATCGGTTGGGTCGCAATGGCCATCTTCGTGGTGATCGGCGCCTCCAATGCGGTAAATCTCACCGACGGTCTCGACGGGCTGGCCGCAGGATCAGGCACGTTCTGCTTTGGAGTTCTCGCGATCATTGGTTACTGGCAGTTTCGACATTTCTCCATCTATCGTCTGCACTCGGCGCTCGACTTGGGCCTGGTCGCGGTGGCCCTGGTGGGAGGTTGCCTGGGCTTCCTGTGGTGGAACGCGGCGCCAGCCAAGATCTACATGGGCGATACGGGATCGCTCGCCATCGGCACCGGGTTGGGCGCTCTGTGCCTCTTGATGAACCTCGACCTACTTTTGCCGATCCTGGGGGGTCTCTTCGTCGCCGAGACGGCCTCGGTGATATTGCAGGTGGTGAGCTTTCGAGTATTCGGTCGACGTATCTTTCGCATGGCGCCGTTCCACCACCACTTCGAATTGCGCGGCTGGCCCGAAATCACGGTGATCATCCGCTTCTGGATTCTGGCGGGACTCCTGGCGGCGCTGGGGCTGGGGATCTTCTACGGTGATTTTGTTCGCACGGCCAAGGTGGTTTGAGTCGTGCCCCGACTGATGCATCGCGCGTTCCAGCCCTTCCCCCGCGGGGATCGTGCGGCCACCGCCCTGCTCGTACTCACCGCGATCCTGGTGGGCTACGGGACGGTGATGGTGGGGTCCGCGAGCGACGCGCAGGCCGCACTCAACGGTGGCACGTCCTTCGCGATCGCCATTCGCGACGTGCTGTACCTGGGCATTGGCGCACTGGTCTTCGTCGTCGTCGTGCGGTTGCGACTGTCCTGGGTGCTGTCACTGGCGCCCACACTGGTGGTCGCGGGTCTCGGACTCCTCGCGGGCGTCGAGATGGTCGGCATCACCGTGAACGGCGCGAAGCGCTGGTTGCCCACCCCATTCATCCAAATCCAGCCCTCGGAGTTCTTCAAGCTCGTCGTCGTGCTCTACGTGGCGTGGGTCGTCCAACGACACCATCAGCGCATCGGCAATTGGCAGCATCTCGCGGTGTGGATGTCACCGGTGCTCCTCGGCGTCGGTCTGATCCTGCTCGAACACGATATCGGCACCGATACCGTCGTCGGCGCCATCGCCCTCACGACGTTGTTCGTGGCGGGCCTGCCGCGCAAGATTGTGTCGTCGGTCCTGCTACTGAGTGTGCCCGTGCTGGGGGTCTACGCCCTTCTCGAGCCCTACTCGGTGCGCCGCTTGATGTCATTCCTGCACCCCAATGCGAACTTGGCCACGAGCGGATACCAACTCCTGCAGTCCCGCATCGGTCTGGGTGCTGGCGGACTGACGGGTCTAGGGCTCGACCACAGTCGCGAGAAGTGGGGTCTCTTGCCCAATCCCCACACGGACTTCATCTTCACGATCATCGGCGAGGAACTCGGACTGATCGGGACGTTGAGCGTCATCGCCCTCTTCATCGGCTTCTTGATGGTGTCGACGCGAATTGCGCGACAGTGCACCAACGAGGTCTATCGACTCGTGGTGGTGGGTATTACGATGTGGATCATTCTTGAAGCGGTGATCAATATCGCCTCGGTCGTGGGATTTTGGGCCGTCACGGGAATCCCGTTGCCCTTCTTCTCCTACGGCGGCACCGCACTCATCACCGAATTGGCGGCCGTGGGGCTGATGTACAACATCGCTCACGACCGCAGTCGATCGCCGCGACTGATCATTGCGGCCAGTGAACCGGGGTTCGTTGGTACGCCCGCACCCGCGCGCGTGGTGCACCCGCGCGTGGTGCATCGAGGGTCCGTGCGCGTTCCGCGATCGTGAGCGGCCCGATCGTTCTCACCGGCGGTGGGACGGGGGGGCATATCTTTCCAATGCAGGCCATCGCCGAGGCGTTGCACGACGCGGGCGTTGACTTCGCCGATATTCGCTACGTCGGTTCTCGGCGCGGTCAAGAACACGACCTGCTGGGCGCCGGCCCGATTGAGTTGGTTCTCCTGGAGGGTCGCGGGATCCGTCGTTCATTGGCTGCTCGCGCGTGGCGCGATAACTGCGTGGCCCTATGGGGACTCGCCCGCGCGCAGGTGCGCGCGTTGGGTTACGTACGGGCGTGGCGACCGCGGGCCGTGGTGTCGGTGGGTGGTTACGCCGCCGCGGCGATGGCCAGCGCCGCGGTGCTCCTGCGTCGCCCGCTGGTCCTCGTCGATCTCGACGCGGCCCCGGGACTCACCCACCGCGTCCTCTCGAGGTTCGCCGCGGTGCGTTGCGTGGCCCTGGGCGCGCCGGGCTCGTCGAACGCGCCCGTCATCGTGACCGG
>JAJZEN010000045.1 GCA_021828545.1 Actinomycetes bacterium | reverse complement strand
CACAAGAAATAACGTTGAGAACGCGTGGCTCAATGGAACCAGGATATGTCCGACCGAAAGCACAACCATACAAGGGATTGCCACGAACTTTCGACCCCATCGATCCGAGGCGACGCCCGCGGGGTAGAACAGCGCTAGATCAATCAGTGACGAAAAAGCGAAGATGGTCGACGCCTGCGCTGCGCTGAGACCGATATGGGCTGCCCATAATGGAATGATGGCGTTTCGACTGCCCCGAAGAAGACTTACGCCTAAAACGCCGACTCCGGCCGTTGCGAAGACGCGCTGGTTTTCACTAAGGATTCGTAAGGTACCGATTTGCACCGACTTCGTCAACAGGGCGACCGGATCACTGCGATCTCGCGCCAACTCGTGCCACATAAATCCGATCACCACGCACGCCAAGTAAATCAAAAATGCGCCATCGACGTTTGACCGTCCCACCGTCACGATGAAAAGGAATGGACCGATGACGTTACCCGCTCGAATAACTCCGCCAAACAATGACAGCGCTCTACCCCGCACTAGCGCCGGAGCCACGCGACTCAAATACGTCAGTCGGACCAAACTCCATAACGCCCAACCAGCCGCCTGCACAAGTAAAGAACCTACAAAGAGCGGAAACGAGCGCGCGAAGAAACAGCCCAGTAGACCCACCCCCATCATGACCGCGGAGATCCACGCCGCATTTCTTTCGCCCAGGCGCGCGATAATTCGCCCAGCGGGCAGGTCAAAGAACATTGTGCCGACTCCGTTGAGCGCCACAACGAGCCCCGCCACAGCGGGAGTGGCGTGCACGCGATGCGCCGCGTACACGAGGACTGGAATCATGGCACCCTGTCCGGTGGCGACCAACAAATTCGGCACGTAGACGCGCATCCATAAACCGCGTAGCGAACTCGGTGCCGACACGCGTCTCAACCTCGCACCGACGGGTGGGCCGAAGTTGCTGACCACCGGTCGCAACGCAGGTGCACACCCGTCAGGGTATTCGAGTGCCGCTCTTTCACTGCGTAGCGCCCGCCCCGCGGCGCCGCACCATTCCGGAACTATCATCGGTCCCAGGTGGCGTGCGGTCACTGTTAGCGCGCACCTTGATGGCGGGAATAAAGAGAAGGGGTTCAGCGATAGCTATTAGCACGAGGGAAGGTCTACCTCGGAAGGTACCACCTAGGCGAGTCGTGAAATATTCTTTAGGCACCAGGTCCACCTCGTTTCGAAACACGATGTCATCAATCCCTTGTACGGAGCGGGAAACGTCGGCTCCTATTTATCGAGGGCATCCCGTAACGGTCCGATTACCCAACCGGAGTTGGGAGGAGAATTCGAAATGAGACGACGTGATTCACCGGGAAAATATACTCGCCAACCTCTCCGTAAATGCACCCCGCGCTCTGAAGGAGTAAAGTTCCAAGCGACTAATCATATCTCCGGCGTCCTCATCGTTGGACGTCACTCGCCATTTCCAGCTTCCACCCGAGAGTGCCTTCCCTCCAACGACGCCGATAACGCGAGATTCATTTTCGCGACGCCCGCAGTGTAGCGACAAGAGCAGTTCTGAGGTTAGTTTCGCTTCTGATGCGGTTGATTCATCTGCTCCGTGCGTGAAGAGCAGGGGAGCACCCAACCAGGTTGCGTGAACATTTGGGTTTCTCGTGAAGGATTAGCCGAGAGGGCACCTGGGGGGCGACAAGATCTCTCTTGACCCCCAGGTGCGACTGCACAACATCACCCTGACCACTGGTGGTTACAACTCGGCACCCTGAATGCCCCAGGCCGCGGTCCAAGTGCGTTCAGTGCACCCGGGCAGCGCGCGCCTCGCGCCGCGCGTAGTAGACATTGACGTCACCCGACAACGGATCAGCCCACTACCGACCAGCAAGCGGGTTCATCGCGAGCCCGCAGTTAACCGCGAGGGCGAAGATGCCGTCTCCCCTCGTGATGCGCCCCTCGATGATAGGGACGGGATTTTTCAAAGCCCTTCTCGTACTCAACTTTCCCGCGGCGAGAACGAACATGACGAAGGCAGTCACCGCGGTCCCTACGATGTCGACGAGCCTAGGGTACGGTCGAAAACCAATCACCAGAACAACGGTGCTCAGCACAGTGAGGCAGGCCGAGAGGGCCACGAACGCCAACCCGAACTTACGCAGTGCTCGACGCCGTCGATTCTGTGCCACGTCGGCGAGCCCCCACGGCACCACGGTCGACGCACCGATTTCGATCACGCTGCCCACACCCAATCCCGCGAGGGCGACCGAGCGCGCGGCGAGGACGCCGTATGCGAGAATCACTACCCCGACGATATTCCGACCCAGCGTCATGGTTTCCAGTTTGCGACCGGTCCGAAAGAGGGTGGCAGTCCACTCGTCATCGGTGTGTCGCATCACTCGCACATCCTAGAAAATGGACCCAGAACTCGCGGTGACGTTTCCGCGTCGTTCACGTCACCTAACCATAGGACGCCCGTGGAGTGCGTCGTCACCGCCGCCACCGACGTCGACAATGATTTCTCTTCACGGCTCAGCGTCGCACGGCGCCGGAGAGATGTCCGCGATATGGGCAACGGCGAGTTCTCACTCGGACGCGGTGCAGGAACCCTCCTCGTGGTCGTCGTCACGTGCGGCGCGCCGTCCAGGAGGACCGACGCCTGGAATGCCACGCGCCCAACGCCACAGCGCCACATCGTAGATACCTTTCACGGCACCTGCAACGAGTAGGGGTGCCCCGAGGCTGATCGACTGCAATACACCCCCCACGAGCGGTGCGAACGGACGCACTGAATATCGCGCCGCATTCGTCACGGCCGCCGCCTGCATCCGTTCCGGAGGTGTCACCATCGTCATGACCAGCGCCTGACGAGTGGGAGTGTCCATTTGGGACACCGTGGTGCGACACAGCAATAAAGCCGCCGCCACCGGGAAGGTTGGCGCGAATGCCATCGATCCCATGATGATGTTGCTGGGGAGATGAGTCCAGACCATCGTCGGGACCAGACCAAAGCGGCGTGCCAGGAGTGGGGCTACCAATACCGACGTTGCTTGCAGCGCCGAGACGAAGAAAAAGAGCCAGCCCAGCGTCGCCAGTGACACCCCATATCGCTCGGCCAGGTAGAACGAGAGAAATCCGGTGGTGACAAGCCCTCCACCGGCGGCGTCAACAGAGAAAAGCCGAGCGAGTCGGTGAATGACTCTTCGAGACGGTCCGAGTTTCGTGCGCACCGGTCGAGTGCGTTTTCCGTTCACCGCCTCGGCGTGAGGCGCTTCGACCGCCGAAGACAGTGCGCTCGCGCACATGGCGCCCACCACGCCCACTGGTACAAGCACGAGAAACAACCAGGCGTGGTTGTTCGCCCCCGACGCGACTCCGGCCACTCCGGCGCCCAATGCTCCGAGGGCGCCAAATGCAGCCCCAACTGCGTTATAGGAACCGTAGACCCGCCCGGTTCCCGCGTCGTCGGTCGCCAGCATGACTTGCTCGAGAGTACTGGCGGCCCCATTATCTACCACGTCCGTAGAGAGCGTCCCGGTGATGGCGACAACGAACAACACCCACAGGGGTGGGTTGCTCGCCACCACGGCGCCCGCTACGGCCACGCCGACGAAGAAGATGGCGTAGGAGCGTCGGCGGCCAAAACGGTCGGCGAAAGCTCCTACGATGACCGAAGCGACCGCGCTACCTGCGATCAGGACTGCCAGTAAGACCCCCGCTCGAACAGAACCCACCTTTCGAGTCGCCAATATCACGCCCAGAAGGACCGACGTAAAGCCATAACCGAAACCACGCACGGCTTGTCCGCCAAGTAGGAGTCGACTGTCACGGCTCAGTCGGCGAGTCACTACCCAACTATGCCATTTATTTTGGCCCCACCGGGTCGTTAGCCAGTGACGTGATGACTCGTTCGAGCACGCTCGTCCTGGTGGAGTATTTGCCGACGAGGATTGAATCCGATACCAACGTTGGGTGAACCCATCGAGTCCAAATGTCTCTCTCCCTCGACCGTCGCGGAGAACTCCCCTTCACCTCACCGCGCGCCGCCGAAATCCCGCGACGCGCGAGAGCCCGCGATCAACCAGTATGCCCACTGGCCGGGTCACGGTGCGACAAATGAAGGCGCCGCGGCGCACCAACTGCGATTGCGAGGTTCTTCTTACGCGCTACCCTCAAGGCAGGACGACATCGTTTGATTGGCGCGACGCGCCGAATACGCTCAGAAGAGGTCGTACCGCGAATTGAGGCGTCAAATGGGCGGCAACGAGGCTCACGATTTACCTCGAGCGGAGCGCCGGCGCATTCAAGAATTGCTCGACCACACCGAAGTCGCCCCCCAGGATGACCGCTCGGCCGCCAACGGTCTATCTGACATGACGGACTCGGCCCCACTATCGATTGGCGAACAGGAGGAAGCCGCCATCATCGAGGGCCTTCGCGAGCGACTGGCCATGAGTGAGCGCGCCCACCTTCGCCTCGTAGACAAAACCTAAGGATTGTCGATCCGAAGTGGTTAGCCCATTTCCGAAGAACGCCGGTAGGCGTTACCCGCCGCAGAGGTGACGGCCGAAGAAGTCCCTTCTTCGTGTCCGGCCCGGGGCACGCGTCGCGTGGTGCGCACAATGTACGCCGGAGGCCCTACGCGCACCTCAACCGTCGCATCGTCGGGTGACCTTCTCGTGAGAAGCGATAAACGTGAGTCACGGCAGATCTCTCGAGAGTTACAGAGATTCGATTACCGACGGTGAAGAAATGGCGCCGCGTCGACGCACCTCATGAGAGAAGTGGCTCCTGTCGCGGGTCGAATGGCCACGCCAAGAAAGAAGGCGCGACCAATACCCAGCAGTGTCACCACGAAGAACCAATCCATCCCCGAGCGCAGCGGCGCGCGCGATGCGTCCACGAGAAGGCCCTCGCTCTCATCCCACGTGGGGAACCTTTGATCGGCGAATTTCCGGTATCCACGCTGGGACGAGTGACGTTCACCAGCCGAACCCACCAATCTCACTGTGAGGGGTCCCGAGGAATTCAGCGCCCACAGGAGACTACGGGCGACCAACACCCAGCGAGGACGTGCTTGTTCTCCTGCTTTCACGACCGGCGAACTCTCGAGCATCGGCGGATCGATGATTGCGGCGAACGTCACCGGCTTATCCGATGATGCACGAGAGGCAAGTACGGTTTCACTTCCTCCGGAAGGACTAAGGAATCATCTTTCTGGTACCACCTTGCCCAGAATGTTTCATCGCGCGCAAACTAATGACGTCGCCCCAGCCCTGACGCACAAGAGGTTCCACGCATCGCGTAGCGACACAAGCTCGACGGTACCTTTTGTTCGACTCCAAGGTATACGAGAACTCGATTTCTCAACTTCTCCTTGGGTGAAAGGTGCGAGCACGGAATCGACCTCGACTCCGTGATCTCGATCCGTGAGATGAGCGAAACGAGCCGAAGGTCAGACTCTCACTCCCGTCGCTGAGGTAGTCGCAACGCTGTGCGCTGACACACCATTTCCTACTGACTCCACCTCAGAGCACGCGGATAGATGGGTCTCGACCCCGGGACCGCGAGGGACCCCACCAACACCGAGAGTGCGCCGCAGACAATCCCGCAGCGCACTCTCGCGCACTGAGCCGATTCGACATACGCCTATTTGGCTACGGAAGCCACCTGATTCGAGAACGGTCCGATCCCCACGGTATTCACCGCTCGCACAATGACGTACGACGCCTGACCCGGCGTCCCCCGATAGGTGTAGGAGAATTGGTAGAACGGGACCGAAACGAGGGGACGTAAAGCCGCACCATTGGGGGAGCCTCCCGGGTAGATGTCATACCCAGCGAGACGTTCACCGCCATTGGACGCCGGAGGCCGCCACCTAATCGTGACGAAGGGTCCATGGACAGTGGTGCTCACAATGAGCGGAGCGCTCGGCAAAACGAGCCGACCCACTCCCCCCTTCGGCGACGACGTCGTACTCGCTACGGCGGCCACCTGATTCGAGAACGGTCCAATCCCTGACGCATTGACGGCACGCACGATTGCGAAGTAGGTCTGGCCAGGGGTCCCTCTAAAAGTGTAGGACAACCGGTTAGCGGGTACCGAAATCAGGGGCCGCAATATGGCGTGACTCGGCGACGTACCAATATAGATGTCATAACCCACTAGAGCGACACCGCCGCTGGACGCCGGAGGCCGCCACCCGAGGGTGATCAAAGGTCCCGCCACGTTCTTGGAGGTGATGAACGGAGCGCCGGGCAACGCCGTCACCTGTGTTGCTGTCGTCGGCGCCGACGCCGGACTCGTGCCCGCGGCGTTGGTGGCGGTCATGGTGAAGGTGTACAGGGCACCACTCTCGAGTCCACCGATGCGACAACTCAACATTGAGCGCGGCACGTGACAGAACGCACCACCCGGCGACGCGGTAACGCGGTAACTCGCCACGGGGGTGCCCCCATCCTGTGCAGGAACGGTCCAGTACACGTTCACCTGACCGGCATTCGCGACCACCTTGGAGATAACAGGAGCTTGGGGTGCAGTGGCGGGCCTCGCCAGATTAGAAATGGCGGACGGTCCCGTCCCCACGGTGTTGATGGCCGACACCGCGAAACTGTACTGATCCCCGTTCGTGAGGCCCGTCACGGTGCAGGTCGTCGCGACGATACCGCTCGATGGCACAGTGCCCACCGTCGTCGCACCACTACACGTCTGACCCCCACGACTCGGCGCGGTGACGTCGGTGGTGGTCACGTCATAGCCGTAAATCACGCCGCCACCATTGGACTGAGGGGCGCTCCACGTCACGACGCTCTGAGAGTTAGCGTTCGACGTAGCACGAACGTTGAAGGGTGCGCTCGGTGCATCCATGAAACTCCAAGTATCGGAGAGGCTCGTCGTTCCGTTATAACCGCCGAAGAGGACTGCGCCATTGGTCGTCGTGTTATACGCGACGCTCGAAAGGTAACGACCCGACGGAGCTGTCACGGATGACAACGCACCCCACGACGAACCATTCCAGGTCCAGGTATCGGACAAGTTCGTTGTTCCCGTAGCGCCACCGAAGAGGACGATCTGGCCCGTCGTCGCATCGTAGAACATCGAGGCGCCGTATCGCGCGGGGGGACCCGCCGCGGGTTGCCTCGTCCAGTTCGTTCCGTTCCACGTCCACGTGTCATTAAGTGCCCCACCCGACGTCAGACCGCCGAAGAGGACCACGCTGTGATCGGCGGAATCGTACGCCATTGACTGTTGGTAGCGCGGGGCAGGTGCGAGACCTGCCACCGTCGGTGACGTCCACTGCGATCCGTTCCAGAGCCAGGTGTCGGACATCGGGCCGTTAACGCTATTCCCACCGAATAGGACCACGTCGTTGGTCGTCGCATCGTACGCCATGGTGGCACCGGAACGAGCCGCGGGTCCCGCGACTAACTGCTGGGTCCAGTTGGCCCCGTCCCACGTCCACGTATCGCCCATCAGGCCGCTCGAACTCAAACCACCAAAGAGGACCACGTTGTGCGTAGCGGGGTCGTATACCATCGCGGCACCGCGTAGGGCGGGAGGGCTCGTCGCGGGTGACAACCTAACCCACGACGACCCGTTCCACGTCCACGTATCACCGAGTTCGCTGCCGTTAAAGCCACCAAAGAGTAGGGTCGTTCCCGTTGCGGCGTCGTACACCATCGAGCCGTCGAATCTCGCGGGGGGTCCACTCGCTGACGAACCGACCTGCATCCAATTTGATTCCGGTGACGCGCTGGCCTTCGCCGGTGACGAGAAACTCACGATCGCCAGTGCGACGAGAGCGAGCGCCGTCAGTGCCACGGCGATACGACGTAGGGGTAGAAAGTTAATGGTCATGGGTCCTCCAAACGAGTGACGATCTCGACAACTCCTCTATCAACTCTAGGTACGATCTCGGCTGGTCCAGACAATTCACTTCATAATTTAAGACGTCCGACAATTTGTGAAACTTTCATGTCATACGCTCTCCGAATTCTCCACGAAGGGTCCCTCGCGAACGTAAGCGGAATCCACTCAGAGGTGTCGCGCGGCTGCGAACGTGTGGGCCCACGAAACTTCTCACCACGTACATTCAAACATCCGGTCACGTTCCAGTGTTGGCGTCGGCGAGAAAGAAGGGGCCCTCGAGAAAGCCCACGATAACAAGGGAAGCTCTTCGAGCCGCTGCTCTCGCGGCGAGAAGTTAGATCGTCGTGGGCAGCGCATGCGCGTGAGGACTCCCGGCGACAAGATTGCGCGGAGGAGGGCTAGGGTGGTTAAAGGATGTCCTGACTTCGCATCTTTGTTACCTGGTCGAGCGCCAGTCGAGACGAATTTGGAGCAGCATGGGATTACCCGCGATGGTTTTTTTTGCCTCTTTTGACGTTGGTGGATTAATCACGTACTGGATAATTGAACACCACCGGACTGGTTTTCATCTCTCGAGCGCTGGCGTGTCGTGGCTCGCGGTTGGAGCGGTGGCGTTTCTCATCTCATTGGTCGTCCATCTCAGATCGCGACGCCCAAAAGAGACCTCGGACGACGCAATCAAACGACAGACACTCGCAGCCGCGGCGAGGGCAACGACGCCGTCGACCAGACCGTGACGCCACACGTGGCAATTGCGGGACAGCGCAATTTCGTCTCCCGTCGCGCGACGAAATTGCGCGGCACCGCCGTCGGGCGCACGTAGTGATCTCGCGAGTAAAAGCTTCCCTAGCGAAATCCTTCATCTCCCAGTCCGCCGTAAACGACGACACGACACGCGGGACCTAAACGTGTGAGAGTCAGGGACGAACACGATAGTGGGCATAGAGGCTAGTCGCCACCAGGTAGTAACGCCGAGGTTTAACTTGGAATCGCCGCCGTCGCGACCGAGGTGAAGGACGCAACACCGAGCGCACCACCAACTTGGTGGATGGTGTTGGCGAGTGCCCTCACCTCACCGTCGTCATTCTCCTCGACGCCGAAGAGCGCAGTGGCCCTCATCGGCACAAGGGCGACACCCAGTCGCGTGAACCCTCTGAGGCCTCTCATCCCACTTCGCCACAACATCTGACTCGTCAACACGCCCCGAGGAAGTTTCCTCCCAGAAGGGAAGGTGAAACCGTGCTCCGCGCGCGGTGGTAGAGAATCCCCTGAACTAATTATGCCCGAGACCAGAAGGTGCCCAGCGACACGATTCCGCCGAATTGGGGGGCGAAATGCGTCTGCGCGGTTCCCCTCGACGTTGACCTTCGAGGAAAGAAGGGGAGGACTAGGGCGCACCTCAACCGGCACAAAGCCACTCCACGGTGCGACGACGTCGGCGAGAGGCGAGACGTTGAGTGACGAACGTCGATCGTGTGCAGAGACCACCGTAGAGCCTTAGACGTGCTAGAAGAATTCCGCAATGAACCTGGATGCGCCAGTGAACCGCCGCAGAGACGCGCGTCGATGCGGGCTTCGCAGACCCAATCCTACGCCGCAATGGCAGTAGTGACGGCGATTGGCGCATCGCTCGGCAATGTCCGGCACTACGAGTCGACGTGGACCAACACGACACCGAGTCCTGGGCTGATCGCGGAGCCTCCTCGTCCAGGGCGCGATCAGCGGGGATTCTCGCGCCCACGGCTCGGTGAAGACAACGGTCGACGAGGAGAGGGGACGGAGTACCACGACACGCGCGACGGTACCTCGGAGGACCCGAACACTCGACGAAGCCCAAGATCGTCGGTGAGACCTCCATCCTTGAGGATGAGACGACCGAATCCAACTACTTCGAACTCGCCATCGCTTGACGGTTGGCTCGAGACGAGGTGGACGTTTGACTCCGACGTCGCGGCCACAATCGCGACCGAGGTATCGGACAAGTTCACGAGTTGGGTCCCGGCGATGACGTCCGGTGTCCAAGGACGTCGCGATTTCAGCCCACTTGAGAGAAGGGGAAAGATTGCGGACGAACGCGTGGGCACCAGTACCTCTTTCAGGATTTCGGCCCTCACTTCACGAGGATTTCTCAGGACATCACCGCTAAAGTAGGGGTGATTCATTCTTTTACGGAACCATGGTTCCTCGCAGCGAAGATAGTTCCAACGATGGTTCTGCTTTTAAGGCCCGTCGGGAAGGTTTCCCATGACTCACGTCGAGACGAGGCGTCGCACGACTGCAATTGTCGCGCACCCCGAAAGCCCGGTCGAGACCAGCGTATCGGGGGGTGAATGAACGATGCGCGCCGACGCCCAACGTAACCATGAAAAAATATTGGCGGCGGCCGAGGAGATTTTCGCCCTTGACGGTGTGGCCGTACCCATCGACAGTGTTGCGGAACGCGCCGGCGTCGGCGTCGGTACGCTTTACCGCCATTTTCCTACCAAGGAGTCGCTCTACGAGGCGATTGTCATCGCTCGGCTTTCGGGACTCGTTGAACGCGCCGACGACTACCGACGCAGACTTGATCCGGCTGACGCTCTCGACGCGTTTCTTCGGGATTTCGCCCGACAGGCAGCGGAGAAGCAGGACCTCTTTGAGGCACTTGACCAAGCAGGAATCGACTTCAAATCTCGATTCGCGGGTCTGGTCGACGAATTGAACCACCATGTCGAGGCACTGCGACTGAGCGCAGTGAACGCCGGATCACTTCGTGACGACGTTAACTCTGGCGACATCATCAATCTGATCATTGGCACCTGCCACGCCGCGGGCCACAGCGGCGCCGATGGCGAGGATGTGCAACGTCTCGTCAGTGTGGTCATCGCTGGCTTGCAACCGCTCGCACGACGTTGAGTGACCACGGCGTCACCGCGAGGCAAGAGCCGACACGTTGTACGTGGTGTGGCGAAGACGAACTCTACGTCGCTTACCACGACTTCGACTGGGGTGTACCCAAACACGACGACGCGACACTCTTCGAACTCCTGACACTCGAAGGAGCGCAGGCCGGGCTCAGTTGGCTGAGCGTGCTGCGACGGCGCGAGGGGTACCGTCGAGTCTTCGAGGGATTCGATCCACTGCAGGTGGCCCAGTTCAGCGATGCGCGATTGGCGGCAATCATGGAGAATCCAGGCGTAATCCGTCATCGACAAAAAATCGCCTCGGTGATCACCAACGCGCGAGCCATCGTCGCCCTGCGTCTCGAGGGCGAGTATTCGAGTTTTGCCCACTACGCGTGGAGTCTGTCGAACCCCCGCATCGAAGCAGCGAGCAACGCGCTCGAGATGAGCAAACACCTTCGACGCGACGGATTCACCTTCGTTGGCCCGACTATCTGTCTGTCCTTCCTCCAGGCGAGCGGTATGAGAAACGATCACGCGCGCGAGTGTTTTCGCTACGACGAAATCGAAGCGCTTCGTGCGCAGGCGCGGACGTAGGGGCTTCTCGTCGAGAGGGGCCCGCGTCACTCACCTGACACCCCACTGTCCCACTGTGGAAGCCCTCGCCCACGACCCGCTCATGTTCACGAAGCATCGCGACGAGCTTTACCCCCATCGACGAGAATGTCGCCACCCAATGCCAGGACCGACCAACTCGCCCCTTCGCCGGGTGCACAATCCGCCGCCGCCAAGAAGGCCGAAGCGATCACTCCCGGGTCGCGCACCGGCGACGGCGCCGGAAAGACAGGTCACGTCATTTCACAAGCGTGAAGCGCAACTTTGCCCCTACCTCGCACGAAGGTAGAGTCGTCCTGCCGCAACGTCTTCGTTCGCCGCTTAATCAATCGACGTCCCCTGCGTGGCGTCGCG
>JAJZEN010000034.1 GCA_021828545.1 Actinomycetes bacterium | reverse complement strand
TGGCCCAACGCATGGAGGCCGACCTACAGCGACCGACCACTAGGGTGTTGCCCACCGGACCCGTGGCGTTCTTGTGCGCGGAGTTCGCCGTGCACCAGTCGCTCCCGGTCTACTCGGGCGGACTCGGCGTACTCGCGGGGGATTACCTCAAAGAGACCTCGGACCAAGCGCAGGACGTCGTGGGTGTCGGTCTGCTCTACCGGCGTGGGTACCTCCACCAGCGTATGGACCTCTCGGGTTGGCAGCACGAGTACTGGATCGAGGCCAATACCGGTCAACTCCCCATCGTACGGGTACGCGGTGGGGACGGTCTCGCGGTCAAGGTGAAGGTCCCGGTGTGGGATTCAGAACTCTCCGCCCAGGTCTGGCGCGTCAACGTGGGACGCACCACGCTCTACCTTCTCGACACCGAGTTACCGGAGAACACGCCCCTGGAGCGCTGGGTGACCTCTCGACTCTACGAGGGGAGTCACGATATCCGCCTCGCGCAGTACGCGCTGTTGGGCATCGGCGGCGTGCGGGCCCTGGACGCGATGGGGATCACCCCGGGGCTCTACCACATGAACGAGGGCCACCCCGCCTTGGCGTCACTCGAAGTGGCCTCCCAGACCGCGAACCAACTCTCGGGCGATCGTCCGAGCCTCAAGGACCTGCTAGGCGTGAGTCGCGACCGCTTCGCCTTCACCACGCACACGCCGGTACCCGCGGGTAACGAGACGTACTCCTCCGACGAGTTCTTCCGCGTGCTGGGCCATTCCATCGACCAGATGGGGATCGACCGCGACGAGTTGGCCGCGCTGACGCGGGTCGACGAGTCCGCCGCGTCCGAGCCCATGGGCTTCTCCCCCCTGGCCATCAGGTGCTCGCGTTCCACCAACGGCGTCTCGCAGCGTCACGGCGAGGTCGCGCGCGGAATGTGGAGCCCCCTCTTCCCCGATCACGCCGAAGCCGACGTCCCCATCACCTCGGTGACCAACGGCGTGCACCTACCGACGTGGATGAACCCCACCATGCGCAATCTGCTGACCCGCTTCTTGGGACACGACTGGGAGCGCCACGCCAACGACATCAACATGTGGAACCACGTCGACGAGATCTCCGACATCGACCTCTGGGACGCGCGCTGTCAGATGCGACTGCAGTTGGTCGAGATGATCCGACGTCGTATCGTGGTGGACCGGTTGGCCCGGGGTGAGGAGGTGGACCACGCCGTCTCGGGACTCGACGCGTTCGATCCGACCAATCTGACCCTCGGTTTCGCGCGTCGTCTGGCGACCTACAAGCGTCTCGACCTCCTCTTTCACGACGTCAATCGACTGAACAGCATCGTGGACCACGAACACGGGGCCCAATTCATCGTCGCGGGCAAGGCGCACCCCCTCGACAATGAGGCCAAGGCCGTCGCCAAGAATATGTTCACCGTCAAGCGCACCCTGGGCCTGCCTAATCGAGTGATCTTCCTCGAGGACTACGACATGCGCGTCGCGCCCGCGTTGGTCTCGGGCTGTGACGTATGGCTGAACATGCCCCGACCCCCGATGGAGGCCAGTGGCACCAGCGGCATGAAGGCGGCCCTGAACGGTTCACTGAACTTAAGCGTGCTCGACGGATGGTGGAGCGAGGGCTACAACGGTCAAAACGGATGGGCCATCGACGGTTCGACGCTGGACGATCCCCACGCCCAGGACGAACGCGACGCCAACGCCCTCTACGAGCTCCTCGAGAACGAGGTCAAGCCCATGTTCTTCGCGCGCGACTCCAACGGGATCCCGGTGGTGTGGCTATCGCGGATCCGCGCGTCACTGCGCTCGCTGGCGCCGATGTACTCCTCGGCGCGCATGCTGGATGACTACAAGGAGCGGATCTACCTGCAGAGGCGCTGAGTGCGCTCGTTACGATTCCGCGGCACCGACGTCATCGGCTCAGGCGGTAGTACCCGTGACGGACCTCGATGAACACTACGTTGTCGTGGGCCGCACTCTCGCGCGTCGACAGCATGCCGTCCATGGTCGCGCGCAGGACGGGGTCGGGGTAGGTGCTGCCGTAGCGGCGAGCGGTCGTGAGGATGTCGGCGACGGAGAACGACGCGCGTCCCTGGTCGCGCAGCGCCTGGGCCGCGGTGATGAGATCGTCCTGAGCACTCACTGCCGCTCCGATCTTCGCCCGAGGTGAACTCGAACTACTCCGTATTTTACACGTCCCCGGGGTGAACCATCCGGGGTCGACGCGCCACGAAGTGCAGGACCTCACGTGCCCACCCGAACGCGGAGGGGTCGACACCTTGTCCTATAAGGTGGCTCGATCACTGGTCGTCGAACATCGTCACCGCTTGGTTAGGAGTCCACCATGAACGTCCTCGAGGAATTGGTGATCGAGACGCGCGACTTCGCGCGCCACCGCGACTGGTTCCAACACCACACTCCCAAGAATCTGGCCATGGCGATCGCCGCCGAAGCGGGTGAACTGGCGTCGGAGTTCCGCTGGCTCACCATCGAGGAGTCCTCGCGAGAGCGGCTCACCAGCGAGCAACTGTCGGCGATCGGCTTCGAGATGGCCGACGTCCTCATCTTCCTCCTGCGTCTGAGCGACGTGCTCGAGGTGGACCTGGACGAGTTGGTGAGGGCCAAACTCGCCCTCAATGAGGACCGCTTCCCAAAAGTCGCCCGAGACTGGAAGAAGTAGCGCTTC